>JAUWGC010000204.1 GCA_030606625.1 Bacteroidales bacterium
AAACGTATCAGCCGGATAAGGATCAATGCCAAGACTGATCAGCTCTTTGAGTGAATTTCTTCTGATTTGTTCTTGTTCGCTCAAGTCAGGATTCATATAATAAAATTTTTGTCAAAGATATAGCAAAAGATTATTATTCCTTAATTTATTGAATATATACGATTATGTAAAAGCTTACGTTTTATATATTGAAATTTTAGCATGCTTATCAATACCAAAAAAAGCAAAAAACGTCAGAAACCTGACTGGCTGAAGATCAATGTGCCGGGTGGCAGGGAATACCTTGCTATAAAGGAAATTGTTACAAGACATGAGCTGAACACCATTTGTACCAACGGGCAATGTCCAAACATATGTGATTGCTGGGGCAGAGGTACGGCTACTTTGATGATCCTCGGGAATGTCTGCACTCGTTCCTGTAAATTCTGTGCAGTGAAAACAGGAAAACCGGCAGCTGTTGATAATGATGAACCCAGGCGTATTGCTGAATCAGTTAAACTGATGAATCTGAAACATTGCGTGTTGACTTCTGTTGACCGAGATGACCTCAGGGATGGCGGTGCAGAGATCTGGGCCGAAACAATCAATGCCATCAAATCCGTTAACCCTGACACCACCATTGAAGCCTTGATCCCTGATTTCCAGGGAAAATTTGACCATCTGGTAAAAGTTATTGATGCCGGGCCTGAAGTGATCTCACATAACCTGGAGACAGTCAGACGTATTACTCCCCAGATAAGAAGTGTAGCTGATTATGATACAAGCTTGCAGGTGATCAAATATATTGCTGAGGCTGATATAAGAACAAAATCGGGCATTATGGCTGGCCTCGGGGAAATGGAAAAAGAAGTTTATGAGACAATGAATGACCTGCTGAAAATGGGATGTGCGGTTTTTACAATTGGCCAGTACCTACAGCCTTCCTACAGGCATTTACCTGTAATTGAATTCGTCACACCTGAAAAGTTTGAAGGGTACAGAAAAATTGGGCTGGAAAAAGGATTTAAATTTGTAGAAAGTGGCCCTCTTGTGAGGTCGTCATATCATGCTGAACGACATGTTTGTTAATGATTATGATAAATAAGGAAATAGACTTCAGCGACCTTGGATTGATTGAATACAAAAAAGCCTGGGATCACCAGAAAGAACTTTTCAGTGAGATTGTCAAACAAAAAAGCAACAATAAAGACAAGCCGGAACCTGAAAGGGTTAAGATTCCCAATTACCTCATTTTTTGCGAGCATCCACATGTTTATACACTTGGTAAAAGTGGTTCTGTGAGCAACCTTTTGATCAACGAAATTCAGTTAAAACAAAAAGGAGCTGAATTATACAATATCGACCGGGGAGGAGATATTACCTATCATGGGCCTGGTCAGATCGTTGCGTATCCTATACTTGACCTGGAAAATTTTGGGCTTGGGATCAGAAAATATATTCACCTCCTTGAAGAGTCTGTTATCCTGACTTTAAAAGAGTATGATATTTCTGCCGGCAGGTTGAAAAATGCAGCCGGCGTTTGGCTTGATGCCGGAGATCCTGAAAGATCAAGGAAAATATGTGCCATAGGTGTAAGAAGCAGCCGCTGGATCACCATGCATGGTTTTGCCTTTAATGTCAATACCTGCCTGGATTTCTATAATTACATCAACCCGTGCGGTTTAATGGATAAAGGTGTGACATCAATGGAAAAAGAACTTGGAGGAAAACAGAATATGGAGAAAGTAAAAAAAATACTGCTGAAACATTTTATTACCATTTTTTCTTAATGGTTTTCTTCCTGTTTTCCGTATTGGGAAACCCCCAATAGTAGTATAATAGCTTACTTTTCTCTTTATTATTAAATTCTAAGCACTAATTTCTAAATACTAAACAAATTCAAATGTATAAAACACAAATATCCAAACCACCAACAACTGACTTGTTAATGAGCTATTGTTTTGAATTTAGAAGATTTGGATTTTGATATTATTTAGAATTTAGATATTAG
>JAUWGC010000010.1 GCA_030606625.1 Bacteroidales bacterium
AACAGAGCTTGCAGACTATTATGAATGGAATATTGAACCTGTTGAAGCCGGTACAATAACAGGTGGCCAACTAGTTGGAACAGTAGACTGGAATCTGTCATTCCTGGGTTCAGCAGCGATCTACGTTAGAGGATTAAATATGTGCGGTGAAGGAGAATATTCCGAAGGATTTAATGTAACCGTTGACAATACAGTTGATATTGCAGAAATAACCAACGACTTGAGCATATCCGTTTTTCCAAACCCTAACAATGGACAATTCATCCTGAATATATTTTCTAAAGAATCCCACACTATCGATCTTAAAATCTTCAACCCGGTTGGTATGCTGGTATTTGAGCGATCAGGTATAACCGTTAACAATAAATTTACTGAATCCATTGACCTGAAGAATTTATCTGATGGTATTTATTTCCTTTTCTTTAACGGAGAAGGTATTTACATGTCAAATAAAATAGTTGTCAGGAAATAAATCTAAATACTGGAAAAGCCTTGTAATTACAGGGCTTTTTTTACATATTACTATAGGTTGATTTTAGTCATGCGATTTAATTCAATATCTTTGCAATCATAATAATATCTAATATAAAAGAAATGAAAACAATAACTATTTGCGGTATCAAAGCCATTTCCCTGGTTTTTACATTTATCGGACTTTTATTTATCAGTTATTATTCTTTGGCAGATGAGATAAATGTCAATCCTGATAATAAAAATCATTTACAGGTAATTGAAAACACCTATCAAAAATTATCTCTTGAAAATATACTTGCCAGGATTAAGGCCATTCCTGTCGACACAGAGAAAGGAACATTCACCAGATTGCACATACAGGGCTATTCTAAAAGTGAACAATACGGCCATCCTGAATTACCTGTTGAAAGAAAGTTAATTGAAATTCCTGTTGGTGCGGAACCAGTCATAAAAATAATATCCGCTGAATATCAGGAAATCGACCTTAATGCACTGAATTTCACCCACCTTCTGTACCCTGCTCAGCCACCAAGATCCAAAAGTGAAGATCATCATGAATTTATCTTTGATGAAGAAGCCTATAAGATCAATTCTTACGGAAATAAAATATTGGTGACAGTTGATATACTGGGATTTTTAAGAAGCAGCCGCATTGCCAGGCTTGACATTTCGCCTGTTCAATACAACCCTGTCACACACACTATTAAGGTTTTTGAAAGGATTGAGTTTGAAATTATTTTCAAAAATGCAAATATTGACCAGACCATAGCACTTAAACAAAGGCTGGCTTCACCTTGTTTTGAATCCATTAACAGGCAGTTGTTCAATTACAAGCCTCTCAGCAACAGGGAAAACTTCATGCGGTACCCAGTCAAGTATGTGATCATCTCAGACCGTATGTTTGAAAGCCAAGTACAGCCATTGATCGATTGGAAAATAATAAAAGGGTTCACGGTAGTAGAAGCTTACACCGACCAGCCTAACGTCGGATCCAGCACCTATTCCATAAAATCATTCATTGATAGTCTATACACTGCCGGCACACCTGAAGATCCGGCACCTTCCTTTGTCCTGTTTGCCGGTGATGTTGAACAGATCCCTGCCTGGGACAATGGCAACGGAGCAACAGACAGGAACTATTGTGAATTCACCGGTGATATTTTCCCTGATATTTATTATGGGAGATATTCAGCGCAAACAACAACCCATTTACAGCCTCAAGTTGATAAAACCATACTTTATGAAATGTATACGATGCCTGATCCTTCCTATCTTGATGAAGTAGTTATGATTGCCGGTATGGATGCATCTCATGGCCATGCATGGGCTAATGGGCAGATCAATTATGGAACCATTAATTACTTCAACGAGGATCACGGGATCTTATCGCATACTTATCTATATCCTGAATCAGGCAGTATGAGTGCCCAGATCATCCAGAATATCAGTGATGGCGTAACTTATGGCAACTATACCGCCCATTGCAGCCCCAATGGATGGGCAGATCCATCTTTTACTATTGCCAATATTCCATCTTTGCAGAATCAGGATATGTATGGCCTTTTAGTTGGGAACTGCTGTTCTTCGAGCGAATACCAACTTAATGAATGCTTTGGCGAAGCTCTTTTAAGAGCGGAAAATAAAGGTGCTGTCGGATACATAGGTGCTTCAAACAGCACTTACTGGGACGAGGATTATTACTGGGCTGTTGGTGTTGGTGAAATATCAGAGATACCACCACCATACGAAGAAACAACCCTTGGAATGTATGACAGGGCTTTCCACGACCATGGAGAACCCTTTGAAGACTGGTATGTATCCCAGGATGAAATGGTATTTGCAGGTAATCTTGCAGTAAGTGAAGGATCACCCGGATCGGCTAATTATTACTGGGATGTTTACAATATTTTGGGCGATCCATCACTGATGATCTATTTTTCAGAACCGCCGGTGATCAGCGTAACATACCCTGAACTACTTCCACTGGGTTCAACCTCATTTACTGTGACTACCGAACCTTATGCTTATGCAGCCATTTCCATGGATGGAGTACTTCACGGCGCTGCAATTGCCGATGTTGATGGAATTGCTGAAATTTTATTTGATCCTTTAAATAATCCGGGTATAGCAGATGTTATTGTAACAAAACAGAATGGGGAACCGTTTTTTGGTACTGTGGTGGTTGCTTCTCCGGCAGGTCCGTATATGGTATTGAATGATTTTAATATCAATGATACTTCAGGAAATAATAACGGCCAGGCCGATTATGGTGAAACAATCAGTCTCGATGTTGAACTTGATAATCTTGGCAATGGCGATGCTTTAAACACACATGCCACCATTTCAACCAGTGATACACTAGTTATCTTAACTGATGATTACCAGGAATGGGGAACGATCCCCGGACTGACTCCAGCCTGGCAAAATGATGCCTATGCCTTTGTTGTTGAGGAACTGATCCCTGATCAGCACATTGTTACATTTGAAATGATTATCGAAGCGGATGGAAAAGAGTCCTGGAATCAAATTTTTGATATTACCCTCAATGCCCCTGTGCTTGATATTGTCAGCATAACGATCGATGATAGCCAGTTTGGAAACGATAACGGAAGGTTGGATCCCGGGGAAACAGCCGATATTAAAATCAAGAATGAAAATGATGGCCATTGTGAGTCCGAGACAGCCATTGCAACCATTGTATCTTACAATGCATACCTTACTTTTGATAACACTGTTGATACAATTGGCTCATTAGGTTTACTCGGATATAAATATGCTACTTTCAGGGTCCATGTCGATCCTGAAACACCAATTGGTGTCATCATTGTTGATCTGGATTATGCCATCACTGCTGGCCCTTATGAAGCAACCAGATTGTTCAAACAGAAAATAGGCCTTCTTTATGATGACTTTGAAACCGGTGATTTCACAAAATTTGATTGGGTGCAAGCTGGTAATATGCCATGGACCATCACACATATATTTCCTTATGAAGGCTTATACAGTGCAAAATCAGGAGATATTACCGATATGCAAACCAGTGTGCTTTCACTTACACTCGAGATCATGACTGCCGACAGTATCTCATTCATCAGGAAAGTATCCTCACAGGAAAATTCTGATAAACTAAAGTTTTATATTGACAACAGCCTGCAGGAGGCATGGTCGGGCACTACTGTCGGATGGAAAAAGGAAATATTTGCTGTTAACACCGGATGGCACACCTTTAAATGGATATATCAAAAGGATAGCCAGGGCAGTGCCGGACAAGATTGCGCATGGCTGGACTTTGTCATCATGCCTCCCATCATGACCCTTACGTGTTATGCCGGACCCAACGATGTTTGCTGTGAAGTAGATGTATTCCAATGCTCAGGTGAGGCTACTGACTGGGAAACGGTTGAATGGTCCACCTCCGGAACTGGTACATTTGATGATAATATTATTCTTGAGCCAATTTATTTCCCAAGCACAGATGATATCCTTGCCGGATATGTTGTTCTTTCACTTTTAGCAACAGATAATGATGGTCTAACAGTAGATGATGAAATGACACTTACATTTATCACCGAACCTGAAACTCCTGAAATACCCAGCGGGCCAGATTACGTCGATGTCCGCATTACACCATTTTCAGATTATACAACTTCTTCTGTCCCATATACGGAAACATACGAATGGATGATCGAACCTGCCGAGGCAGGAGATATAAGTGGTGACGGCTTAACCGGCACTGTTCAATGGAGTGACACTTATTGGGGAACAGCAGTGATATCAGTAAAAGCCATCAACCAGTGTGGTGAAAGCGATTACTCAGAAGGATTTAATGTAACCGTTGATAATACGGTTAGTATTGCAGAAATACCCAACGACCTGAGCATATCCGTTTTTCCGAACCCTAACGATGGACAGTTTAAAATTGATCTACATTCTTCCTGTTTCCATATTATAAGTATTAAAGTTGTAAATCCTATGGGTTTGCAGGTATTTCACAAGGAAGGAATCAGGTTTACTGGAAAATATTCGGATCAGCTTAATCTCAAACATCTGTCCAATGGTTTATATTTTCTGATTTTTGAAGGAGAAAACATTTATATGGCTAACAAGCTGATAATTAGCAAGTAGAATAGCCCTCTTGTTATACCATCTGGCTGCATCCTCGTATATCGCTTTCATCAATCCTGCCCAGTACTTCAAAACTTCCGTTGTTTTGAATTCTGCCCAGGTCTTGTGTTGCCAGAAAAGAACATGAATGAATGTTTGCAAGGTCTATGATATTGATAGGCCCTGTCTTGCCTGCGGGTAATAACGAAAACGGGTCATGTAGGTCTCTGATCAGTATTTTCATCCAGGGTGGTGTTTTAAACAACCCGTCACCTTTTGAATAAGCCTGGGAAAGCAACTCGGTCATTCCGTATTCACTATGAATTTTTTCAACTCCAAACCTTTTACAAAGAACTGAGTGTAATTCTTCCCGTATGATTTCTTCTCTTTTGCCTTTCATCCCTCCTGTTTCAATGATGATGGCTTCAGGAATATCAAATGTGTATTTTTCAACCAGTTCCATCAAGGCAAATGAGACCCCAAAAAGCATCAGTTTTTTCTTATGCTTTTTAGATTGTCTCAGCTTTTCAGCCAATGTCTTAAAGTCATGCATGTAAAAGCCGCTATCTTCATCCCGGCTTTGGGAAATCAATTCATTTATCATATAAACCAGGGAAGAGCTTTCACGTTCCAAATAGGAAGGCAATAAGGCAAGGAGGTAATATTCCCGGACATTACCATAAAAATACATGAAAGTATTAGTGAAACTTTTTTTATAAAGTTCAGTATCTATAATATAATGCTTACTTTGCACATTACCGGTGGTTCCGCTACTGTAAAAGACCGTTTCAGTGTGGAAATCACCTGTGATGATCTTATGTTCCTTGAAAAATTCAACCGGCAGAAAAGGTATCTGCTCAACGGACCGAACATTCTTTGGCATGATTCCAAGCTTGTCTGTAAAGTCTTTGTAAACCTTATTGAAAGCATACTGATAATGAAATATTTCCAGGGCCAGATCGTTAAAGTTATCCGGGGATGTTATATCAAATATGCTGTTCAATATTTTTGGAAGTTGTTGCATCAAGCACAATAGTTTTATGATTATTATAACTGATCAGTGTATTGATATGTATAGTTATAGGTTGTAGGTTGTAAGTTGCAGGTTATAACCTTTAACAATCATTCTTATACATAAAACTCTTATCAACTGATCAATTTCAAATTTTTTAATACTTTTATATGTAATTTTATTATCCAATGAATCTATTTTCAAAAATAACTCTAATTCTGATAATGACCCTGATCATTATTTTTTCTTCCTGTAAGAAGGGTGAAAAATTTTCGGGTATTCCAAAAATAGAGTATAAAAGTTTTACAAAGATCTATAATCCTTCATTAGGCATTTTCGACCGGGGTATTATCACCGTTAAGTTCGAGGATGGCGACGGGGACATTGGATTGGCACCGTCAGACACCTATCCACCTTATAACCCTGGCAGCAGGTATTATTACAACTTCATCATTACCTATTTTGAATTGCAAAACGGAAATCTTGTTGAAGTTCCAATACTTAGCTATAATCCTCAAACACAGCAATATGATACTGTATATTTAAGCGCAAGAATACCCATATTAACCCCTTCAGGCCGAAACAAGGCCATAAAAGGTGAGATACAGGATACTATATTCATATACAATTTCAATTCCACATTTGATACCATTAAGTTTGAGTTTGTACTTGTTGACAGAGCACTGAACGAAAGCAATATTGTTAGTACACCACTAATTATACGTTAGTTTTTAGATCATTTCTATAAATAGTAAAGATTGTATACCAGCTGGCAAGTGGCAAGTGGCAGTTGATTCACAATTCACGATTCACGAATTTTACATTTTTATTACTAATTTTGACCCGCTTTTTATCTGATTATTTCAGGAGCCAAGATTGAAAACATATTGTTGATATGAAGATTATTATTCCGATGGCCGGTATGGGAAAAAGAATGCGACCTCATACCTTATCTATTCCAAAACCATTGATCCCAATTGCCGGAAAATCAATTGTTCAAAGATTGGTTGAAGAAATTACCGGTGTTACCAAAGAGAAAATTGAAGAAATAGCGTACGTCATTGGTGATTTCGGGAATGATGTTGAACAAAACCTGCTAGCCATCGCAAACAGTGCCGGTGCTTCGGGAAAAATATATTATCAGCACGAACCTCTTGGAACTGCACATGCAATACTTTGTGCAGGTGAATCCCTTGATGGAAAAGTAATAATTGCATATGCCGATACCCTTTTCAAGGCAGATTTCGCCCTTGATACCTCAAAGGATGGTATCATTTGGGTGCATAAGGTTAATAATCCCAGTGCCTTTGGTGTCGTTAATCTGGACAAAAACAATTTTATTTCAGGATTTTATGAGAAGCCTGAAAAATTTGTTTCTGATCTTGCTATCATAGGCATTTATTATTTCAGGGACGGTGAATACCTGAAAAGAGAATTACAATATCTGATAGACCAGGATGTTAAGACAGGCGGTGAATATGGTATTACAGATGCATTGCAGAATATGAAAAAAAATGGGGTAAAATTCTCTGTTAATGCCGTGGAAGAATGGTTGGACTGCGGTAACAAAGAGGCAACAGTTTTGGCCAATCAGCGTATCCTGGAATTAAACGATGGAGAAAAGCTGGTGGCTGACTCCGTCAGAATGAAGAATACTTCCATTATAGAACCTTGTTATATTGGTGCAAACGCAAATATTATCAATTCAATTATTGGTCCATATGTTTCTGTCGGCAAAGATACAGTAATCAAAAATTCTATTATAAGCAACAGCATCATCCAGACAAACTCCAGGATCATTCATCAGAATCTTGAAAATTCCATGATAGGAAATCACGTTGAACTAATTGGTAATCCTGCAGAGGTCAGCCTGGGTGATTATTCAGTATACGAGTTATGAAGTAATAACATAAAATATGAAACTATATCATCTCATCATATTATTGATCTTGTTACCGATCTTTCTTTATTCATGCAAATCAACAAAGGAAACAAGTCAGGGTGTAATTCATTCAAAATCTAAACGAGAGGCTAAGAAGACTGCTCAGGATAATTCGGCGGTTTTTATTAATGCCAATAAAGAAAGGATCCTTGGTAATTACGAAAAGGCCGAAAAACTATTTCTTGTTTGCCTGGAAGTTGATCCCGGAGATGCTGCATCAATGTACGAACTGGCAAGGATCTATAATCACCAGCGAAAAATTGACCTTGCCATTGAATACGCAAAAAAAGCAGCCAACACGGACCCTGACAATATCTATTACCAATTGCTGCTTTCAAGCCTGTATAAACAAAACACACAATTTGAAGAAGCCATTACTGTCCTGAAACAAATCCATGAAAAATATCCCTATAAGTATGAATACTGTCATGATCTTGCTTTAACGTATTTATTCACAGGAAACTACAAAGAAGCGATTAAGATATACAATAGACTGGAGGAAAAATTAGGGGTAACCGAAGATATTTCCATTCAAAAACAAAAAATCTACCTGCTTCAGAAAAACATTGACAAAGCCATAGCTGAATTGGAAAAGCTTACTGAAGCGTATCCGGTGGAAACAAAATATTATGCCATGCTTGCTGAATTATGCCTTGCCCACAACAAGGATCAGCAAGCACTTCAGGCTTATCAAAAAATACTGGAACTTGAACCTGAGAATGCGTATATCCATATCTCCCTTTCGGATTATTACAGAAAAAGGGAAGATAAGCAAAAGTCCTATGAATATTTGAAACAGGGTTTTGCCAATTCCAATCTCGATATTGAAACTAAATTGAATATTCTCCTTGCTTTTTATACAGTTAACGAATATTACGACGAACTGAAAGACCAGGCTTTTGAGTTATCGGAGATCCTGATTGAAGCCCATCCCAACCACCCTAAAGCATATTCCATATATGCAGATATTTTATTCCAGGATAAAAAATACGAAGAATCAAGAGATGCTCTTCATTTCGTTATTTCTCTTGACAGCAGCAGGTATATTGTATGGGAACAGCTTCTTCTTACAGATTCCGAACTGAAAGATTACGATGCAATGGCCATGGAAAGCCAGCGGGCAATTGAATTATTTCCTCAGCAACCGGTCCCATACATGTTCTCGGCAATAGCTAACTACCAGCTTAAAAACTATGAACAATCCATTAATGACCTCGAAATGGGAATTAAATTTGTTGTTAACAATGACCCGCTTCTGGTTCAATTCTATTCCTATCTTGGTGACACTTATCATCAGGTTAAAAAGAATGAAGCTTCTTTCGATGCCTATAAAAATGCTCTAACAATAGACCCGGATAATTCCATTGTTCTGAACAATTATGCATACTATCTCTCGCTTAATAATATGGAACTGGAAAAAGCACTTGAGATGGCAAGGAAAGCCACAGAACTTGATCCCGAAAATGGGTCTAATCAGGACACGTATGGTTGGGTGCTATATAAGCTAAAAAGATATGAAGAAGCCAAAGAATGGATATCCAAAGCGCTTGAAAATCATAATGAGCATAATGCAGTTGTTCTGGAACATTTTGGTGATGTTCTTTATCAGCTCAATAGTTATGAAGATGCATTCGAATACTGGAACAAAGCCATAAAAGCTGGTGAAGGATCAGAGTTTTTAGAAAAAAAGGTTAGTGATAAAAAGTTATATGAATAAACATATAGATATACAACCTGTGAACCGCAAAACCCCATATTCGGTTTCCGGATTTATCTCATACACCTTGTGTTTATTATGCATTCTTATAATGTACTCCTGTACTTCTACCAGAAAAACCTATAAAGCTCCTATTAAAGAGTATGGACCGGATTACCTCTTTAATCAGCTTAGTAAAAATGAATTAAAATTCGATTGGTTCTCTGCAAAATTTCATATCTATTATAAGTGCAACAAGAAAAAAACTGAATTTAAGGGACAGATAAGGATCAGGAAGGACAGCGTCATCTGGATTTCTTTTTCCCCCGCACTGGGTATTGAAATGGCAAGGTTGATCATCACCAATGATTCTGTAAAATTCCTCAACCGGATAAATAAAATATATTTTCTGGGTGATTATGACTTCGTCAATGAATTTTTAAAAACCAATATAGACTTCGATATTCTTCAATCATTCATTATTGGAAATGATTTTCAGTTTTATGAAAAAATCAAATTCAAGGCATCCATCGACAGCTGGGAATACAGGTTAAGCACATTGGGCAGAAGCAAATTAAAGAAATATGTGAAGAAAAGTGAAGAAAATCCAAAAGTCTTCATTCAGACTATCTGGCTGGATCCCGGTAATTTTAAGATATCCAGAATATCGATCAAAGAGATAAAAAAAGAAAACAAGAAACTCAATGCATATTATACTGATTTAAAGGTCATTAAAAACCAATTGTTCCCTTATAAAATAAAGTTTATTCTTTTAAATGAAAACAATATAAAAGTTGATGTGCATTATTCAAAAATCTCAATTGATAAACCACAGAATGTCCCGTTTAATATTCCTTCAAGATATACACGGGTATATTAAGAAATAATATCCTGATGACGTTGGCAATTACAGAATCGGCTATTTTAATAAAGTACACTGTTTTATTTCTTTTCTTACTTGGATTTTATTCTGGTTTTTCCCAGGTAGAAAAGGCAAACCTGGAAGCTAATAAAAAAAAGATCGAGCAGGAGATCAGATATACAAATGATCTTTTAAACCAAACCAGGAAAACAAAGAAGACCTCCCTGAATGAGTTGATCATTCTTGATGATCAGATCAAGAAAAGGGAAGCTTTGATCATTACTATAAATCATGAAATTATTTACATGGATCATCAGATATCCATGAACAATGACAGTATCAGGAAACTAAACAATGATCTAAAAAAGCTAAAAGATGAATATGCAGAGATGATTTATTATGCTTTCAAAAACAAAAATTTTTACAATCGGTTGATGTTTATTTTTGCTTCTGACGATTTCAATCAAGCTTACCGCAGATCGAAATATTTTCAACAGTATAGTTCATACAGGAAAGTACAGGCAGAACTAATACAGATCACACAGCAAGAACTTGAAAGGAAAACAGAAGAAATAGAAAATCAAAAAATTGAAAAAGAAGCACTGCTTAATGATCAAAAAACAGCATTGTCTCAACTTGCTGCTGCAAGAACCGGTAAAAGTCGGACAGTTCGGTCACTGACAAAAAAGGAAATAGAATTAAAGAACCAACTCAAATCCAAAGAGAAAGCAGCCACGTTGTTACAAAAGGCCATAGAAGATATTATTGCTGAAGAGATCCGGCTTGCAGAAGAAAAAGCCAGAACAGAAGCTTCAATGAAGATCAAACATGAAATGTCTCTTACACCAATGGAACTTAAGCTATCAGAAAATTTCGAAAACAACAAGGGCAAGCTGCCCTGGCCATCTGAAAAGGGCATTATTTCAGGCACTTTTGGCGAGCACCCTCACCCTGTTCTGAAAAAAGTTAAAATCAATAATAACGGTATAGATATCTTAACATCCGAAGGATCTAATGCCAAAGCCATTTTTGATGGTGTGGTGACACGTATCATGAACGTTCCAAATTATAATAATGTCGTCATCATCCGCCATGGTGAATATCTGACAGTCTATTCCAACCTGAACGAAGTTTTTGTTAAGAAAGGTGAAAAAGTAAAAACATGGCAGGATATTGGCTATATTTTTACAGATAAGGAAGAATCAAAAACCGAATTGCATTTTGAGATATGGAAGGCTAAAACTCTCCAGAATCCCTTACATTGGCTTTCAGCCAGGTAAGAAAATCATCTTTTTGATAATCATTTCCCTGTTCACTTTTAGTCTTCCATAATAGATCCCCGGAGATACTTTATTCCCGGAATGATCCAGCCCCTTCCATATGACACTATGCTGGCCATTACCCAACCGGCCTTCTACTACCTGCCGAATGTGTTGTCCCTTTCCATTGAAAATATCAAAATGTACAAATGCCGGATTTACAAGCTCGAACCTTATAGTTGTCTGATCCACAAAAGGGTTAGGGAAGTTATCAAACATCACAGCCCCCACATTATCATCATTGATACCTGAAGCTGGTATTACGGTCAGGTTAACTTGTATATTTACCTGGTCTCCGCGAATATTTTCAGCATTAAGAATAGCCTCGTATAACCCCTGGGTAAGACCAGTAGCATTGAGATATACATGGATTATATCTGTTTCACCTGCTCCTAAAGCACCTGAATCAGGGTTGATGGTAAGCCATTGAGGCAAAGAACCTATATTAATTGCATAGGGAAGTGAAATGGTGCCTGTATTGGTGAGATCAAAGTTTGTACTGTCCATTTTATTTACCACAAGTGTCATGGTAATCGTATCAACACTTGTTTCAAGAACCGGGGTTAATAATAATTCGATGGCATTGTAAACATTAAGACGCCCATCAGAAACTGTTATTCCCTGCAATGAGGGTAAAATGTCAACTCCTTCAAGAATATAATTCTTTATGAGAAATGCAAGTTCGGAAAGATTTTCCTGGTATGAAAGCATATAGGAGGAGTTAGCAGCCGCGAAAAGCAATGCCACCGCTCCTGCAACATGTGGGGATGACATGGAAGTTCCGGTTTTATTACCATATGAATTACCTTGCCTGGTAGATAAGACAGATTTTCCAGGTGCCCCAAGGTCTATTGTTGTATCACCATAACCTGCAGGTAAGTATTTTTCATCATCATGTGTAGTGTTGGTTACTGTGATAAGAAAATCGCTATCAAATGCAGTAGGTATGTCACCGACTTCATCTATATTCCAATTTGCATTGGCTGTGGCACCTGCGCTCAGCACGCCAATTTGTCCAAGAGAATCATACATGGAACCCCAGATGGGATAATCATCAGGATTACCCTGGTTTACGCCAAATGAAGCATTGGTAGCAACAACAAACGCCCCCTGCTGACCATTGGTTTCATTATACCTTGCACGCATTTCATATACATAACTATAAGATTCTACAACGATGGATTCAATAGTAGATGATCCGGCCACCGGCATGATTCTGGCTCCCCAATTCACTCCCGAAACACCTTTTCCATTATTACCAATGGCACCGGCAATCCCGGTCACATGAGTACCATGATCTTTTGAAATTATATTACCAGTGCCGGAATATGCATTCCAACCATGATAATCATCCACATAACCATTAGTGTCATCATCAATCCCATTGCCCGGTATTTCATGGTAATTCTTCCAGAAATTAATATCTTCATGGTTGATATCAAATCCGTCATCCACTATGGCAATGACAATGGTATCTCCCAAAGCTGTTATTCCGCCTGTGGTGATATCCCAGGCATCTGTAGCATCAATATCTGCATCAACAACACCTCCTGTTTGTCCTGTATTTTTCAATGCCCATTGATCTCCAAATCTCGTATCATTGGGTTCTGTTTCCCTCAGTGAAATATAATGATTGAATTGTGCCTCTACAACCAGCTTGTGTTCCTTTACTGCAGCCAGGAGTGTTCTTTCAAACCTCAAATCAGGAATATGTTCAAACAACCAGATATTCATTCTTTTGGAAAGTATCTTTACTGGTTTCATACCAACAGCTTCAAACTTCGAAATAAAATCCTCAATAATATTTCCTTCTCCACTCCGGGAGTCTTTTTTCAACTGTATTATCATCTGACCAGGAACATGATCATTTTTGCTGTCAACCGGTTCTCCTGCATTTATAAACAGGATAGATATCAATACAATAAGTGTAAATATTTTTTGTCTCATTATATTATAATTAATTTTTATAGGTTTATAAATAGCTAAAATAGCCTGATTAATTTATACCTGCCCCATGAAATAAATGATTTCTTATAATAATTTAACGGAGCTTGCCCCTTTGGAAAATTAATCAGGATAAAAATACATATAAGAATCTATTCAGTCAATACCATTTTTCCGGTAATTATGTGATCATTTGATCTCAGGCGATAAATATATACTCCTCCGGGAAGATCCTGTCCATTAATATCCCGGGTATCCCAAGTCACAATATGAGTTCCTTTGTGAAAGTTAATACCGGAAAGTAAAGATCGAATATGCTGGCCATGAAGATTAAAAATATCCAGATCAATAGTGTTGTTCCCTTTCAGAGTAAATATAATATCTGTGTGATTTTTAAAAGGATTGGGATAATTGTATGCGTAAATAACCGGATTATTATTGTTCATTTCCTGCATGCCAATTACTGAATATTCTATCTCAAAGAATTCAAGGATTTTTTCCATCAGGTTTATTTTTGTGGAAGTATCATCCAATAATGCCCCGAATTCAAATATCGTTCCAATGGTCTTATAATTACCGGCATCATAAGCCACGCCACAAGGATATTGATCTGATTGGCTTTCGAATATTGTATAAGCCGGAGGAACAGGTTCGAGATAATAATAGTTAAACGCATATTGTGCCAGGTTTTCAAACTGCATTCCTTCAGTAAATGTACTGTCGATCCCCTGTATTATTTCAAACAACGAAGGCTGATCCACAATATCAAGGTTAAACATATCATGGACTGTTGTTTGTGGTGTATCATTCCACGTAGTTCTGCCTTCCATTAATAATTTACCTCCATTGTTCAGATAACCTGCCAGCATATTTCCCTGTTCCCATGTTAAAACATGGTTTGAAAAGTGAATACCCAGGCAGAGGAAGACAGATTGAAAATCACTTAAGTCTTCAGGGTAACCAGTCGTATACGCATTATTTACATCCATTTTGTCAAGGGTTCCCTCAATTACAGGACCGCTATGGTTCTTCGGATCCATGTCAACAATAAGTACAGGCATTTTCCCTATCATCATTTCGAAGGTATCAGATCTGGCAAAACCGGAAACATCATTTATCTTGAGAACAAATGAGGCATTACATCCATTTGGAGTTTCAATATCTGCAGTTACCGAATAAGTCTGAACAGATGTATTCCCACTCTCTATCAACCCGAAATTCAATAACTGGGAACCCTGAATATGAACATAAACATTGTTGGCTATCAATGTTCCGTATACCTCATCTGCGTTCGAATGACCCAGATTTTTAATGGTAACAATCAGGTCTGTAGTTTCGCCAGGATCTAACCGGCCATTGTTGCCATCAGAAACAAGGATATTGTCCAGCCCTAATGATGGAGCTTTGACAGTGGAACTAATCTGCTTTTCCCAAAAACCTGCATTTGTAGTAATCATATTTCTGAAAACTACCAGATGATTATCCGGTGTTATGGAATCCACCCTGAAGGTAAATGCATTAATGATAGTTTTTGTTTCTCCGGGGCTGATGTTTCCAAAATTTTCTATACCATCAGGTATGGTCACATACTGATCTGTGTTGGAAATTGCTACAATAGTGTTTTCAAGGGTTTGCTGGGACAAGTTAGTAACAGAATAATCAATTGTAACTTCTTCATTGTTTTCAATTATCGTGTCTCCTTCAGCTTTAATTGTATAGTCAATGTTTAGAGCATTAGAAAACTGGAAAGTTTTTGTTGCATACATATTGTTATAATCTGTCACCACTACATAAAGATCATAAATCCTGGTTGTATCCTCCGCCGTGATGTTCAGTATTCCGTCATCCGAAATGTTCATTTCCGGTGGGTAATGATGATATATGTACTCCCTGACAAATCCATGTAGAATCGTTTTAGGATCAGTACAACCAAGAATATGGAAATTCTTTTTATCTCCGTTTGAGATACCTGCCACCCAGTCAATATTATCTATATATGAAACATTTCCGTAATAACAGGCTATGTTCCCGCCGGGAAATAATTTAACTGCAACATTGAGGTTGGATAATCCTTCCTGACCAACAATAGATGCCTTCCACCTGAACAGGGCATAATTTTCATTTCCTTCATACCACAGGCCATCTCCCTGGTCAGGATAAATTTCAAGAACCTTGCTTTTAAATGGTGCAATTGATTTAATATGCCTGAAATAATATAATTCGTCCTTCATGTATGACCAGTGAACAATCTGATCTTCGAAAAATATATAACCCTTTGCATTGATTTTAATCGTGTCATACTGTTCTCCATAGAATGGAAAAGAAAATTCCAGAGGTTGCATTAAAATGCTGTCACCGTTTATATTCGGGATCAGCTGATTAACTGTTATTCCCGGGAATGGTGCATTATCATCATTTGTACTGTATTTATTCCTTAACTTCCACCGGTAAGGAGGTACTCCACCTGCAGTTTCCAACTGGTAATTATATGGTTGTCCTGCCTGAAATGGGGGAATATCCCCGGTAATGATCTCAGGCTTGTCAAAATTAAGGGTGGCAGATAAAACCAGGACTGTTACATTATTATCATTCAGCGGAACATGCATTAAAGGATAGGGAATCTCATTCACACCATTTGTACAGTCCATTATAAAAAAGCTAACGATCTCCCCTATCCCCTTATTTTTCGGATCTCTTTCATATATCTGCAGGTAAAATTCAGCTGGTTGGCCTGGTGTGACATAACTAAGTAATGGGGTAATGTCAAGTCCGAATTCAATGGTTTTATTCAATTCCGAAGTATCACTTCCCTGCATGAAATGATCTCCGCCCTGAAAGTCAAATATCGGGAATTCCAGTATGTTTGTGGGAAAAGGACGAGAGGTATCAGCAGCTACCCCGGCAACCACTTTTATCATTTTCCTTGAATTATGTTTAAGTGTTACCTTCATGGTTAACATGGGTGAATACGTTTCCTTCACCCGTACCACATGAACAACATTAGCCCAGATCCCTCCATTATTCTGAGTTTCAGCTAAAGTCCGGTACATCATATAACAAAATCCGCTATCAGCCCAGGTATTACCATAACTATTGGCAAACTTCAAACCACCAATTTCCCAATCTTTCAAATCCACGATTCCATCACCGTTGATATCAACATCATTTGTATATTGCCCGTCTTCATTATAATCATAACGTATAGAATCATTGTATCCGATAATAGTCATTCCATGCAAGGCTTCTGGCCAAAATTCTACTATGACACGTTTACCTCCTTCGGGAGTACCTTCCGGAAGAGGAATATTATTCCAAGGGCTACAAGCTATAAAACTGGCCACTCCCCCCACATCCGAACCTTCCAGATGATCATACAACCAGTGTTTGAGCGTGAGTAATCCATCCAAATTACCTACAGGTATAGCAAATATACCCTCTATCCTGTTTTGCATGGCATTATAATACTTATCATAACCGGTCATCCATCGCTCGCCTCCCCCTGTATACAATCCGCCATAATCAATAAGATTGGGTGTGCCACATTTTTCCAGGATTTCAAATGTATGAAGATAATTCACGCCATACCAACCATCTCCTCCGTTCATAAAGTTCCATGCAAAATGGCTTGTATACTGGTTAGCTGGTTCATTTGCAAGCAAATCTCTAACACGGTCTATCTCATAAGTAAAATTATAGATGATGCTGGTTGATTGCATACAGTTAGGATAACCTTCCTGGCTAATAATAGGCCTGAAATATGGATTAACTGAATTGTCAACAACGGCAGGTAGTTCCCGGTACCTATAATCTTCAGGTAGTTTCAGGACAGGCAACCTGCTAAGGTATATTGAATCTTCAACTGTCAAAGAATAACTTATCTTAAGCAATGATTCATAATCATTGTAGTCAATATCTTGAGCAAATGTTGCACATGTAAACAGCAAAAAAAGAAAGTACAGGAATTTTTTCATATTTATTCAATTAGAGATGATACAGACTGGCAATATATTTATTTCATTGGATATTGTCAAGAAAATATCAGTATTTGGACGGATTCATCCAGTATTCGGTATAAAAACAAAAGATAAAAGACAAAAGTGAGGTATTTTCTTTAATTATATTTGTAACTTTTATCTTTTATCTTGAATCTTTTTCATCATTTTTTCCTTTATCATGTGGAGAATTTCATTATCGATGTCAACAAATCCACCCGGAAGCGCCCAGTTCCCTTCAAACGGAGGTTTATCTCTCTTTATAAGCATGACCTCAAAAGTATCAGATATTTGTGAGAGAATAATACAATCAACTGTGACAGTAGGCCTTGGATAGTCATAAGTATAACTCATACGCCGTGAAATTTTTAATATAGATCATATACATGTTTTTAAACTGCTATAAATTTAAAAAAAAAAGCCCTGGTTTCCCAGGACTTTAAATGCACCCAATGTTTAACTAACATGAAATTACTACAGCAGCTTGAAATGAAATATTGCATTATACGCTTTTCCTATTGTAACAGAGCCATATTTTAACCTGATCTTCTCAAGTTTTGAAATGATATAATCATTAAATTTCTGATCACTTGCATTACTTGATAGTATTTCAATATAACCATCTTCATTATATGTAAAACTTACAATTACCATCCCTTCTTCCTGGTTATCTCTTGCAAATTCAGGGTAACTCACCTCTTTATTAATTGAATTTCTTGTATCGTCAGGAATGGCATTACATAATGTAGCATTGTTTGCATCGATCACCACAACTTCAGCAGTATTAGTAAATACATCATTATTAATCGTGTTAATAGTATCTTTCATTTTTTTCTTTTTGATGTCTTTTTCACTGGTGATTTCTCCATTGCCCCCGGCCATTACCAGGCTGGCACTCATTAATATGGTAACTGCTAATGTTATTATTTTTGCTTTCATGGTACCCAGATTTTAGATTGTTGACTTGAATCAGACGTATTATATAACTGCTAATTCTGTGCCAAACAGGGTAATCATCTGATATTCTGTATTTTATCAAGATGCTTCCGCTTGATTTAATTTCGTAAAGTGTTCACAGTTATACAAATATGTTCGGTAACGTACATCACTTAAAAGAACCAAATGAAGTTCGTAGTTCATCCCGAAATATCCGTGACAAGGTTCAAGTGAAGTTGATAGTTGTAAGTTGTCCCGTTAGGAATGCCTTCGGCATAACGTATAACCCTCAACAATTATAACAAACTCCCCCTTTATGGATTCAGATTTAAATCTTTCCGCTAGTTGAATAAGTGTCCCTCTTTCTGTTTTTTCATATATTTTGGTCAGCTCTTTTGAAACAGAGGCTTTCCTGTCCGGGCCAAAATATTCAACAAATTGCTCCAGTGTTTTTATTAATCTGTAGGGTGACTCATAAAAAACCATAGTGTACGGTTGTTCACTAAGCCGTTCAAGCCTTGACTTTCTCCCCTTTTTATGAGGCAAAAACCCTTCAAAAATAAAGTGGTCAGTTGGAATACCGGACATTACCAGCGCAGGAATAAAGGCTGTTGGGCCGGGTAAACATTCAATATCAATTTCCTGTTTGATACATTCTCTGATCAGTAAAAACCCCGGATCCGATATTGATGGTGTGCCAGCATCGCTGACAAGGGCTATGCATTCACCCATCTTTAATCTGTCAATGATCTGTTGTACTATTTTATGTTCATTGAATTGGTGATGTGAAAGCATTTTTTTTTCAATTGCAAGATGCTTCAGCAGAATACCGGTTTTCCTGGTATCTTCAGCCAGGATAATGTCCGCTTCCTTCAAAATCCGGATGGCACGAAGTGTAATATCTTCCAGATTTCCTATTGGAGTAGGAACTAAGAATAGTTTTGTCATTCTATATTATTATTAGTATACTGTTCGAAAAATAGATACAAGCTGGCAATTGGCAAAGAAACTTCACAATTCACATTTCACGAATATACTGATAACGAATAACATCTCACTAAAATGATTCTGCAAAATCAACCAACAACAAGAACAAATCCTTGTATTCAGTCAATGGCAAATCTTTCGCCACATCATTGATTGTGTGGTATTCAGAATATTCTTTACCTCGTGTATAAATGAATACGGCAGGAATATCCTTTTTATAGAAAGGGCAATGATCACTGTTGCAAGCTTCACCCCTCTTTTTTATTTCATTAAGATAACCATTTTTTTCGTTGATCTTGCACATCCTGTCAAATTCCCTTTTGAAGATTTTACCATTAACAATAGTAATTCCATCACTACCTGTACCAACCATATCAAGATTGATCAAAAACCTGATATTGCTTAACGGAAACAATGGATGGTCAACATAATATCTCGAACCATAAAGTCCTGCTTCCTCTCCTGTAAAAAGCATAAAAGCAACAGAATAACCAGGCTGATTTTCCGGTTTTGAAAAATATCTTGCAAGGTTCATTACCATAGCAGTACCACTGGCATTATCATTGGCTCCCGGAAAATAACTTCGTTTGCCCATCATTCCAAGATGATCATAATGTGCAGTGAATACAATAAAAGTATCAGGTTCGGTTTTTCCTTTAACATAACCAATTACATTACGGGTTTTGTATTCTTTTATGAACTTGTTTCTGATATTGAGATTCACCTGTTTAACTTCCGGGGATATTTTTCCCTTTTTCACATCCAGAGCTACAAAACCAAGCACCTTATTACCATTCGACACATGCCACCACAGCTTTTCATCTTCTCCTTTCAGAATAATAACACCTTTTGAACCAAACAGGTTTTCCTTCTTCAGTTCCTTATGGTACTTATCAGTAATAATGAATTTATCTGAAAGATCCATATCTTCAAAACGTTTATCTTTCTCCTTTTCAAATAATGAATCATTCAATAACCAGACAACATTAAAAGTACCCTTAATTGCAGGGGAAGAAGAAGAAACCAGGTAATCTTTCCCGGGTTGTAATTCTTCGTTGTTGATCCGGAGATGGATTTTATGTGGAAAAGTATTTATTGATAATGATAGAGTTTGGAGATAATCGTTTTTGAATGGTTTAACATCATATTTTTTAAATTCCCCCCTGATGAATTTTTCTGCTTTATGGTCGCCTTTTCCTGCATAACCTCTCCCTCTCATAGACGGTGAAGACAATTCATTTATTACATACCTGGCATATGATAAATCCTGTGAGAAGGAAAATATAGAAAAAACAAAAAAAATGACAATTAATAATTTATTCACGTTTCCCGGTTTAATAAATATTTCCTTTCTACAATCTCCCTTAACTTTATAAGGTATTCCATCTTATCATTCCATTGGTATTTTTCCTTTAGTTCTTCTAAATATTTTGTTGTCTCTTCAATTGAATTAATGCTGTTCAGGTTTTCTATAGCTTCGTTGTAATCCTTTATATTATTCTTGAATAACTCTTTTATAAACAGGAATTTGTCAGCCAAAATTATGCTTTGGTTTTGAATCAGGTCTATTTTTCGTTTCTTTTGGGCTGTATCCATCAGTTTTTCTTCATTTGAAATTACCTGACCTGCATCCTTAACTTTAATTTGTTCTTCCTTGCGTTTTTCCAGTGTTTCGTCTCCAACATCTTTTACTGGGTTTTCCATAGTAACAGGTGAAGGTTCTTTGCCAGGCTCCTTTTCTGTTTCAACAGTTTCGGTTTGCCTATCCGGGATACCTTTCTCTGTGTGCTTTTCAATAACCGACTGGTTCAACTGGTCAAGTTCACAGACCCTTTCATATAAATTCCTTATTGATTCCATCAGGAGATCAATTTCTATGCGGGGAATTTTTCCGTAAAATCCATTGACCTTTTCGATCCGCTTATTAATTTTTTTTATTAGCTGTTCAATTTCAACCTTTTTCATCTTACTATTCATAACCTTGAATTTCTTCTGAGTTAATTACCTGGATTTATTAATTTTGTAATAATAACGGATAAAGATAAAAAAGATTGAGTTTTTAAAATAAATGTTCCAGGAAAAGTCAAAAAATAATATTGGAAGCGGTTGGATTGAAGTCATCTGCGGTTCTATGTTTTCAGGAAAAACCGAAGAGTTGATCCGGCGGTTGAAGAGAGCCATAATAGCAAGGCAAAAAGTTGAAATTTTCAAGCCCGTAATTGACACCAGGTATGATGATGACCAGTTGGTTTCGCATAATGATTCTTCAATACATTCCACTCCGGTTCAAACCGCATCCCAAATATTATTATATGCCAATGATTATGATGTTGTTGGAATTGATGAAGCTCAATTCTTCGACACAGAGCTCACTTCCGTTTGCAATCAGTTGGCCAACATGGGAACACGGGTTATCGTCGCAGGGCTGGACATGGATTACAAGGGTCAACCATTCGGGCCTATACCTTCTTTACTTGCAACTGCAGAATACGTAACCAAGGTTCATGCAATTTGTATTGAATGCGGGGAACTTGCAAACTATTCATACAGAATGATTGCCAATGACAACCTTGTCATGCTTGGTGAGAAAGATATTTATGAACCCCTCTGCCGGAAACATTTCATGGAAAAACTTAAAGGGAATTTCTGGAAATAAAAATATCATTTCCAAAATTCCACTCATTTTTATTAATATTGCAACGATTTAAAATAACGAAAAACATTGAACCATGAAAAAAATATTTATGATCTTCTTACTGTCAGCCTTTTTTTCCTTCAATGCTTTATATGCCCAGAATGAAAGCAAAAAGGAAACCATATTTGTAATTAAAACCAAATACGGAAACATTACCTGTAAACTATACAATGATACGCCCAAACACAGAGACAATTTTATCAAATTAATAAATGAAGGGTGGTATGAAGGATCCAGGTTCCATCGTGTCATCAAGGATTTTATGATCCAGGGTGGTGCAAGCGCTGATGGACAGTTGAATCCCGGTTATAGAATTCCTGCTGAGATCCTTCCTGATCATTTTCATAAAAGGGGTGTTATTGCAGCAGCAAGAATGGGTGATCAGGTAAATCCCGAGAGAATGTCTTCAGGTTGCCAGTTTTACATCGTACAAGGCCGCCGTTATCCCGATAATGAACTCGATGCAATTGAAAGTCGTGCTGGAACAAAGTTTTCGCCAAAACAACACAAGGTTTATACCACCTTAGGCGGAACACCTCATCTTGACGGAGCTTATACCGTATTTGGAGTAGTACTAAGTGGCATGAACGTGGTTGATAAGATAACAAATCTTCCACTTGAAGGAAGCACTCCGGTCAACCCGGTCATCTTTTCCATCGAGATTGTTGATTAGAAGTTAATTCCAATCCGGGCTATTTATGAAAAATAAGGTTCAACAAATTTTTAAGGATATCGATTCCTTCACAATTACCAGTACGGATAGTCTGGAGGAATTTCGTTTAAAATACTTGAGTAAAAAGGGCATCATCCCTGAATTGTTCAAGGGTTTCAAAACTGTTTCCCCTGACCAGCGAAAGGATATCGGCCGCCTTCTGAATGATCTCAAGAACAAAGCGCAGGAAAAATTCAATCAGGCCAGGGAATCAATGGAATTCCGAAAAGAAAAGCATGAGGAATACATGGATAATACCAGGCCTGCAGAAGAATTTCAATTAGGTTCCCGGCATCCTGTTTCCATTGTCATGAATAAGATCTGTGACATTTTTGCAAGGATAGGTTTTACTATTTCAGAAGGGCCGGAGATCGAAGATGACTGGCATAATTTTACAGCCCTGAATTTCCCCCCGGACCATCCGGCAAGGGACATGCAAGACACTTTCTTCATAGAGAAAGATCCGGAAATTGCGTTGAGGACTCATACTTCATCAGTACAGGTAAGGATCATGGAGAAAAACAAACCTCCTATCAGAACCATCTCCCCAGGAAGGGTTTTCAGAAACGAGGCTATTTCAGCAAGATCACATTGTATCTTTCACCAGATTGAAGGCCTTTATATCGACAAAGATGTTTCATCTGCTGATCTGAAACAATCATTGTTCTACTTTGCCAAGGAACTCCTG
This sequence comes from Bacteroidales bacterium, assembly GCA_030606625.1. Taxonomy (GTDB): domain Bacteria; phylum Bacteroidota; class Bacteroidia; order Bacteroidales; family B18-G4; genus JAUWGC01. Next base: position 23,364 of record JAUWGC010000010.1, read on the forward strand.
GGTGAAGATACGGGGATCCGGTTCCGCCCGTCTTACTTCCCGTTCACCGAACCATCTGCGGAAATGGATGTATCATGTAACATCTGTGAGGGTAAAGGCTGTAATGTTTGCAAATATACTGGCTGGCTTGAGATTTTGGGCTGTGGTATGGTCGATCCTAATGTACTTAACAACTGCGGAATAGACAGCAATATTTACTCAGGTTTTGCTTTTGGTATGGGTATCGAGCGAACTGCAATGATGATCTACCAGATCCGGGATATCCGCCTGTTTTTTGAAAATGACCTTCGATTCCTGAAACAGTTTGAATCGATCATTTAATTATCAGAAAATATTACCTCGTCATTTCTTCTTCAATATCCACTTCAACAGGAATGGATAAATGTCCCTGAACAAGACGCCATTGTCCTTCACGTTTTTCTAATACACCTGTAAACCTGATCCCTTCAAAACTCATTGCTTCACTATTGAAAATGAAATTGTAATTCAGCATTTGCGAAAACCAGGCAGTGTTTCCGTTCTTATTAATTTTAATTTCTTGATCCGTGATGGAGATCAATGTATTTTCAAATGACCCGAACTGCCGTTTAATTGCTTTTCTGATTTCCTCCCACCCCACCAGGTTCTCATCACTATCTGTTCCGATCAGGATAATATCTTCATCCGGTGCCCATATCTCTTCAATGATGCTCAAATCTTCATTTTCCCGGGCAATAGCATATCTCTCCAAGACTGTACGGATCGCCGAAATCTCCTTTTGATGGTCAACTTGTGGTTGTGGCTGACTGCAAAATTGAAATACAAAGAATAAAAGAATACTAAGAAAAGGTGTGAATTTTTTCATGACTCCTTATTTTATATTATTGTGAAAATATTCGTTCAATAGACACTCAACTTTAAACTTTGAATATACAAATTATTTTCAAACAAATCAAGTTAATTATTTTATTCGAAAAATACAATAAATATCAGTTCATCCGGTAATATTCGTTAGAGTATTACCATATTCAGAAAAATTCTTTATTAATTCCTTAATTATTTGTAAACTTGTACTCTGATATCCAAAATACACAGATAGTTATATATGAGTCGTAAGGTACTTGGTAAAAGGATCTTTTTTATTGTTTCTTTATTCATTATTGCTGGTATCCTATCTATTTTATTTGTCCGGGCATCAGACCAGCCGGAAGGAAAAAAACATTCCGGGAAAGACCAGGAACAACATGAAGACTGGGAAGAATTCGTTATGGAAGAAGAATACAATGCAGGGCAATCCATCATAGAACATATCTTAGATTCCCATGAATGGCATATTATTGATTATAAGGGAGCAGACGGGAAACAACATCATGTGAGCATTCCTTTACCTATCATTCTGTATCATGAAGGAAAATTATATGCTTTCTGGTCCAGCAAATTACAGCATGGATCATATGAAGGATTCAGTATAGCTCACGAAGGTAAAAACAAAGGAAAGATCATCTGTGATAATAAACACAGCAACAAAAACACGGAAGCATCTACACTTCCTATTGACCTTTCTATCACCAAAAATGTATTAGCTATTTTTATTAGCGGTTTTATTCTGTGCATTATTTTCATTACAATAGCCAGAACATACAAAAAAAGAAAGTCTGAAGCTCCAAAAGGATTACAGTCACTTCTTGAGCCTATTATTTTGTTCATTCGTGACAATATTGCAAGATCATCCATTGGAGAAGAAAAATATGAAAGGTATATGCCATATTTGCTAACCTTGTTCTTTTTTATTCTTTTTAGCAACCTTTTTGGATTGTTCCCCTTTTTTCCCGGAGGTGCCAATGTTACAGGAAATATTGCAGTCACAGGGGTTATGGCAGTGTTTACTTTCCTGATCACTTGTTTCAGTGGCAACCGGAACTACTGGCAGCATATTATTAATTCTCCAAGTGTACCATGGTGGATGAAGTTTCCCTTGCCACTCATGCCGATCATTGAGTTACTGGGCACTTTAACCAAACCATTTGTATTGATGGTGCGTCTCTTTGCAAATATGATTGCAGGACATATCGTCATCCTGGGATTTATAAGCCTGATATTTATTTTTGGGAATATTAATATTTATCTTGGTTATGGCGTATCTGTTTTATCTATATTTTTTGTAATTTTTATAAGCTTACTTGAAATACTTTTAGCTTTCATCCAGGCATATATTTTCACATTGCTGTCAGCATTATATTTTGGAATGGCAACAGAAGAACATGATTAATAAGCAATTGTTTTAACCAATCAAATAAATTTGACCATGGATTTATTAACAATTTTATTACAGGCAGTACAAGAACTGGCACCCTTAGCCAAGTTAGGCGCTGCTTTTGGAGCCGCTACTGCAGCGATAGCTGCGGCTATTGGTATCGGACAGATCGGTAGAGCGTCAGTTGAATCTATTGCACGCCAACCTGAAGCTGCCGACGATATCCGTTCAAACATGATCGTTGCAGCAGCATTGATCGAAGGTGTTGCATTTTTTGCCATCGTGGTTTGCCTTTTGATCGTATTTATCTAAAAGCAAACACTTTTCTTTACATCTTAACGGTTGGTTAAGATGTAAAGAATTTTTATATGAAGTAGGATAAAACTAATACCGATAATATGGAACTTGTAAATCCCGGAATAGGTTTGATCTTCTGGATGACGCTGGCTTTTGCTATCTTGTTGTTTATCCTGGGTAAATACGCCTGGAAGCCCATTATGAAGATCCTTAAAGACAGGGAAGAACATATTGAAAAATCATTGCATGCTGCTGATTTGGCTAAGGAAGAAATGAAAACCATGGAATTCAACAACGAGCAATTGTTGAAACAAGCCAAAAGTGATAGAGATGTCATCTTGCGTGAAGCAAGAAAGATCAAGGAATCGATCATTGAAGAAGCAAGAATTAAAGCCAACATAGAAGTTGACCGTATCATTGAAAATGCCAAAGAAAGAATTGAAAATGAAAAGATGGCTGCAATGACAGAACTTAAAAACCAAATTGCCCAGCTTGCTATTGAAGTAGCCGAAAAAATACTTAAAAAAGAGCTTTCAGGAGAGCAGAAACAACAAGATTACATTAAACAGATCATCGATAAAGCACAACTTAATTAGCAAGTTAATCTGTTTATTTATGAATTACTCATTGATAGCAAAAAGATATGCCAACGCCCTTTTAGGTCTATCCATCGAGATGAATGTTTTGGAAAAGATCAAAAAGGATATTGACCTATTTGTCAGTGTATGTAAATCTAATAAAGACCTTAGGTTGCTGTTAAAAAGCCCCATCATCAAACCTGATAAGAAGATGGCCATCCTGAAAGATATATTTGAAGGGAATATTCACAAGATATCTCTTGCTTATTTTATGATCATTACAAGAAAAAGAAGAGAACCATACCTGATAGCTATCGCAGAACAATTTATCATTCTTTATAAACAGTATAAAAACATACTTACAGTTCACCTGCAAACCGCTGAAAAGATAAATAACAATATCAGGGAAAGCATTATCGGATTACTGAAAAAACATACCAAAGTAGAAATTGAACTTATCGAAGAAATCAGGAAGGAGATCATCGGAGGATTTATTCTTAAATATGAGGACAATAAATATGATGCCAGTATATCCAGTGAATTACTTGAGTTAAAACAAGCTATTGCAGAATTCAATCTTTACGAAAGAAAATTTTAGAAATTAATAAAACAATTGACAGTTATGGCACAGATTAAACCAGCGGAAGTATCGGCAATATTGCGACAGGAACTATCTGGTTATAAGAATGAAGCTGAATTAGAAGAAGTAGGCACAGTACTTGAAGTGGGCGACGGTATTTCTCGTATTTATGGCTTGAACAATGTTGGAGCCGGTGAATTGGTTGAATTTGAAAAAAACAGATTAAAAGGTGTCGTGTTAAACCTTGAAGAAGACAATGTAGGTGTTGTATTATTAGGTGAATTTCTTGACATCAAAGAAGGAGATACAGTAAAGCGAACCAAGAAAATATTATCCATTGATGTTGGGGAAGGTATGCTGGGAAGAGTTATCAATACCCTTGGGGAGCCAATTGATGGTAAAGGGGAGATCAGAGGAAAAAAATACAGGATGCCGCTGGAAAGGAAAGCTCCCGGTGTTATTTACAGGCAACCTGTGAATGAGCCATTGCAAACTGGCATTAAGGCCATCGATGCCATGATCCCGATCGGCAGAGGCCAGCGCGAGCTTATCATTGGTGACCGGCAAACTGGGAAAACCGCCATTGCCATTGATACTATTATCAACCAGAAAGAATGGTATGACAAAGGAAAGCCTGTCTATTGTATTTATGTGGCTATAGGACAAAAAGGATCTTCAGTCGCAAGTATTGTCAAGACTCTCGAGGACAATGGAGCAATGCAATATTCTATTGTTATCTCAGCTACTGCATCTGATCCTGCTGCCATGCAGTTCTATGCACCCTTTGCCGGGGCCGCCACTGGAGAATTCTTTCGAGATACCGGCCGGCCGGCACTTGTTATCTATGATGATCTTTCCAAACAGGCTGTCGCCTACCGGGAGGTTTCGCTGTTACTGAGAAGACCTCCGGGACGTGAAGCTTATCCCGGTGATATATTTTACTTGCACTCCAGGCTCCTTGAAAGAGCAGCAAGAATCATCTCTTCTGATAATATTGCAAGACAAATGAATGACCTACCAGAATCAATCAAAGATATGGTTAAAGGTGGAGGCTCACTTACAGCCCTCCCCATTATCGAGACCCAGGCAGGTGATGTATCAGCCTATATCCCCACTAACGTAATCTCTATCACTGACGGTCAGATATTCCTTGAATCGAATTTATTCAACGCCGGCGTTCGCCCGGCAATCAATGTGGGAATATCTGTTTCAAGGGTAGGTGGAAATGCCCAGATTAAGGCGATGAAGAAAATAGCCGGCACCCTGAAGCTTGACCAGGCACAATTCCGTGAACTGGAAGCCTTTTCCAAATTTGGTTCTGACCTTGATGCAGCAACAATGGCTGTTCTCAATAAAGGGAGAAGAAACGTGGAAATCCTTAAACAAGCGCAATACAGACCCATGCCAGTTGAAAAACAAATTGCCATCATTTTCTGCGGAACAAAAGGATTGCTTATAAATATACCAATATCAAGCATCAAAGATTTCGAAGTGGAATATTTGCACTATCTGGAAGAAAATCACCAAAGGGTCATGAAAGAACTTTTGAAAGGAATATTGACTGATGAATCAATTAAGATTATGGAAGTAACGGCAAAAAACATTGCAAAAAAATACGAAAAATAATAATAATCAGGTAATTACACCAATCGCAATCTGATATTTAAGATAAATGTCTAATTTAAAGGAAGTTCGTTTAAGAATAGAATCCATAAAGTCGACTCAGCAGATCACCAGTGCAATGAAACTGGTAGCTGCATCCAAGTTGAGAAAATCGCAAAATGCTATTCTCACGTTGCGTCCATATGCCTCCAAACTTAACGGACTTATACAAGACATCAGTGCAAGCCTTGAAGAATCTGATGAAATAGTTTATGCGGAAAAAAGGGATCCCGAAAAAGTTCTCTTAGTGATTATCACTTCTAACAGGGGTTTGTGTGGTGCTTTCAACAGCAATGTGATCAAACTTGCCAGATTTTTGATATATGATAACTATATGCAACAATATGAAAAAGGCAATTTAAGCCTTTATTGTATCGGCAAAAAAGGGTATGATTATTTCAAGAGGCATAAATACAATATTCTGGAAACAAATCTCAAGATATTTGATAATTTATCGTTCGAAAATGTTGCACCTATTGCCGTGCAATTGATGCAGGATTATAAAGAAAAAAAGTTCGACCGAATCGAAATCATCTATAACCAGTTTAAAAATGCTTCTTCCCAAATATTGATAAATGAGCAGTTTTTACCAATCCAGCCTCATGAACCAGATCAGGATGAAGATACTTTATCCGGTGTAGATTATATTTTCGAACCTAAAAAAGAACAAATTGTCAGGGAATTGATCCCAAAATCCCTGAAAATCCAACTTTATAAAGCTATTCTGGATTCCTTCGCCTCTGAACACGGAGCAAGAATGACAGCTATGCACATGGCTACAGATAATGCACAGGAGCTTCTGAAGGAATTAAGGTTGTCATACAACAAAGCTCGTCAGGCATCTATTACCAATGAGATCATTGAGATCGTCAGTGGATCAATTGCATTGATTGGATAAAATATCCCTGGGTTCCTATCTCCCTATGGCCTGTATTTCTTTTTCCATTTGATAATACCATTTTTCGCCATATTTCCGTATAAGTGCTTCCCTGCAAAACCTGTACAGAGGAACACCTATGGAATCCCCATTTTTTAAAGCTTTTTTACAAATGATCCATTTATGGAAATTCACGGCATAATAATTCTTATACCTTGTAATTCTTATGGGATAAAGATGGCAGGAAACCGGTTTTTGAAAATTAATTTTCCCTTCTCTGTATGCTTTTTCAATGGAACAAAAAGCCACACCATCTACAAAATTTGTAAAGGCACATTCAATACCATCAACCAGGGGTGTAACAAAATCCCCATTAGCATCATAATCAAAAACACCGGTTTTTTCAATGGTTCTTTTCCCCCGATCGGTCATAAAGGGTTTGATCTCATCCATGTAATCTTCAATCTGTGAAATCTCTTCCTCTTCGAGAGGAGCGCCGGCGTCTCCCTCCACACAACATGCCCCTTTGCATTGGGATAATTTACAGACAAAATTAACCATATATAAATCATCGGAAACTATCGTGTTATCTATCACAATCATTTACCAGATACAATTCAATTATTAATAATCACAGTTGAAGACTTTCTCCTCCCCATCTCACATACTGCCAACTTCCAACTGCCACTTGCCAACTGAAAACCGGCATCCCTGCCTGCATTTGAAATTTATTTCCCTCCCGGCTGAGTATGGTCCATCAAGTAATTTGTCAATAAAGTAAACAGATGACGGGTTGTATTCCGGCCTTCATATATCCCATGTGATCGGTTAGGGTAAGGCATAACCTGGAACATCTTGTTGTTTTTAATAAGCTCATTGATCAGTGCTTCTGCATTCTGGTAGTGTACATTATCATCTGCGGTACCATGAACGATAAGAAGATTTCCTTCCAAATTTTTTGCAAAATTAACCGGAGATCCTTCCTTATATTCTTCTTCAAATTCCCAGGGCACACCACTGTATCTTTCCTGGTAAATGTTATCATAATATGACAGGTCGGACACAGCGGCCACAGCCATGCCAGTTTTATATATTTCAGGATATCTGAACATCAGGTTCAAAGTCATGGAACCGCCGCCACTCCATCCCCAGACTGCAATTCTTTCAGGATCAACGAAATCCCATTTCAGGATCTCTTTGGCAGCCATAGCTTGATCACGTGAATTGATCACGCCAACCTTACCATAAATACTTTTCCTCCATTCCCGCCCTTTCAGGCAAGGGGTTCCCCGGTTGTCCATAGAAATAACCAGGTATCCATTCTGTGCCAGCATCTGGTACCATAACCTGCTCCAGGTATCTGTTGCGGTTTGTCCCCATGGTTCTCCGTATACACAAAACAGAACCGGATATTTTTTATCCGGATCAAAATCGGGAGGTTTGATGATATAGCCATCCATATTAACCCCATCAGAGGTAGTTACCTGGAAAAATTCAACATGGCCAAGGTCAAGTTGATCCATTTTTTTCAAGTAACTGTCGTTTCCTGCAAGAGTCTTAATGATGTGGTGTTTAGGTAATGAAACCAAGTAGGTGGCAGGCGGTGTATTGGCATTCGATGTCCTTAGG
>JAUWGC010000176.1 GCA_030606625.1 Bacteroidales bacterium
GAACTGTTGATCATATGATCCGGCTTTCACCTCCTTGACATCCATTAGGCTGGTGGCATTTCCCAGCATGTCGTATATGTTGATGCTGACAGGAGTATTTCTTGTGACTGTGAATTGAACCCGTATGTAGTCAGCTGCCGGAACCGGGTAAACACTAAAGCATTCTATATCATTGCCAGCTTCCTGGTTATCGATATAGGAAGGTGTGTTGGTGTTATAATAGATAAAATTACCCTTGTTATTATCCCAGTTTGAAATTACAATGTCACCGTCATAAGTATATTCATATTCAATAATAACCTGGTCGCCGGATAGAAGAGTTTCTGTAAAAGCAACCCAGTTTTTACCCGGGATATGGGAATAATCTGTTGAGTTAAGGATAACTCCATTTTTTTTAACAGACATGATGTTTTCTATATTTTGCTTTTGAAGATAAACCATGGCTGATGTATCTGGTTGGATATTAATGGTGTCTGCTTTAATTTTGATATTTTTCCTTCTCAGGTCGGAGATTTGTATTGCTTCAACAACAGATGAAATATTGCTGGTATATGAAGGAACAAGATTAAAGTATTCACCATTTCCTGTTAGTATTTCCATGGGCAACCACCAACCGCCATAGATCAGGTCAAGTGTGTCATTGCGGGTAACATCGGCAAGTAATATTCCTGAGCCATAACCAACCGGGGCGGAATTCCAGGAAGCAGGGCTGGTTGACGGGATCCCGCTGTTAAAATCATAAAGACGGATTCTACCGTCGCCGCCAAGCTGGTCATTGCCTGTCATCACCACACCGGGATGGATATTATCACCAATGAAGCCAATATCCAGGGAATTCATGAAGTTGCTGTTTTCCTCCGATTGCCATGCCGCCTGGGTGGAAATATTGCCATTGCTGTCAGCCAGAAACAGATAGTTTTTCGTGTCTTCACAATTAAAAATTATGTCCAGATAACCGTTTCCGTCGAAGTCGCCAAAATCGACATCCATAGCTCCCATCTCGTTGGAAGACAACCAATCGGCATTAGTGTTGAAAGTTCCTCCATTATTAATAAACACCCTTCCATTATCATATATTTGTCCATATGGTTCTCCGCATGCCACAGCCAGGTCAAGGTCACCATCCCCATCTGCATCACCCAGGGCACAGCTAAATGTATATATAGGTTCTGATTGGAATGAAGGTGTTCCTTCCAGTTCTCCGCCATTGTTGTAATACACTTTTACCTTTCCCGGGCTGCTGAAGCCGCTGGGCCCGATATACACCGATACTGCTACATCAAGATCACCATCCTGGTCAATATCACCAACCGACAGATGGCCGTGATAGTCAATATCGTCGGATTCCCAGTCGGGTAGGAGGGGGAAAGTACCGTCACCGTTATTGTAATAAACAACCAGATGCTGCCGCGCTATATCATTTCCATTGGCGACAACCAGGTCTTTCCAGCCATCATTATTAATATCGGCAATACCTAATCCTGTTGCAAAATGACCTGCCGGTGTAGATTCCCAATCCGGTGTCAGGTTGTATGGAATCTGCTGACTCTGAACGGAATATGCAAATAATATAGAAGCAAAATACACGATCCTTTTCATTTTATTTAGATTTAATGATTATTTGTTGATTTGTTTATGTGTATTGAATTTAAAGTGCCAACTGCCCTTTGCCACTTGCCAATTTCTCCTTACTCCTTACTTCTCACTGGTCACTGTCAACTATTTTTCCTTAAAATTAATAAAAATTCATTAAGCAAACCTGATGGGAATATGCTACTTATGATTTCCGGGGCATCAGGCCATTCCTGAATGCTTTCGAATGGCGGATCGTGGCGAAATACAACAAAACAACCGGTGTGTTGATGAGGTATTAGATAATATCTGACAAATTTTAATAATTTTGCATAAACAAATTTTAATAATTTATACAAAATGAAAAAACATCTTACAATTATGCTTGCTTTTCTTTTTGCAGGTGGCTTGTTTGCACAAGATCATAAAGATAAAGCAATGTTCAAAGAGTATGAACCCAGTTATTATATAAATTCCATTCTGAAGGATGTTCGTGATTTCGATGATAAACAGGAACCTAAAAAAGTCGATAAGCGCTTTTTTATGGATCAATCGGATTATGATTTACCCGATAAAATAAATTTATATAAGCAATTCTGGCACCAGCCTACCATTTCACAGGGAAATGCAGGAACATGCTGGGGCTTTTCCACTACTTCCTTTTTTGAGAGCGAAATCTATCGTTTTACCGTACAGAAAATTAAACTATCGGAGATTTATACGGTGTACTGGGAATATGTTGAAAAAGCCAGGAGATTTGTTGAGGAAAGAGGAAATTCCTTATTCGACCAGGGTTCGGAAGGAAATGCGGTTTCACGGATTTACAAGCAGTATGGTATCGTACCATGGGATGTTTATAACGGATTGGCCGAAGGACGTAAATTTCATTCACACAAAAAGATGTTCAGGGAAATGAAAGACTACCTTGGCAATGTTAAAAAGGAAAATGCCTGGAATATGGATGTTGTCCTTGGAACCATCAAAGACATCATGAATCATTATATCGGCGAGCCACCGGCCTCATTCGAATATGATGGAAAAACATATACACCGAAAGAATTTCTGAATGATGTAACCAAACTAAATATGGATGATTATGTTGAAATTTTATCTTGCCTTCAGGAGCCATATTGGGAGAAAGTGGAATATAAAGTGCCGGATAACTGGTGGCATAGTAAAGATTACTATAATGTTCCGCTCGATGTTTATATGCAAATTGTTAAAAAATCTATTCGTGACGGATATACTATGGCTATCGGAGGTGATGTTTCCGAGGCAGGTTTCCTGAGAACAACCAATTGTGCCATGATACCAACTTTCGATATTCCTGTTGAATACATCGATGAAAATGCAAGGCAATTCAGGTTCTCGAACAAAACTTCAACGGATGACCACGGAATGCATTTGGTGGGCTGGTTGTCGAAAGACGGAACAGACTGGTACCTGGTTAAGGACTCCAGCTCCGGTTCGCGTAATAATGATGAAGATGCTCCTGAATTCGGATATTACTTCTTCCGTGATGATTTTATAAAACTTAAAATCCTCAATTTTACAGTTCATAAAGATGAAGTGAAGGATATTTTGAAGAAATTTAAAGAGTAAATTAATAGTAACTAATTAGAGTCTGTCTATAAACTAAGCATTTAGAATTATTTTTAAAAAATAACAAATTACAAGCACCAAAATACAAATAAATCTCAATGACCGAAATCTCAATAATCAAAGCTGTTTTGAACATTTGATCATTGATAT
>JAUWGC010000124.1 GCA_030606625.1 Bacteroidales bacterium
CCATCCCAGTCATCTTCAGCCATTCCATCTTCAATGGAAATGATCGGGTATTTTTTCACCCAGTCTTTCCAGTAGTTTACCATTTCTATTGGGGTTAGTTTTTCGCCGGTAGACCATTTCAGGTGATAAACATTTTCTTCAGGCAGGTAATATTCTGAAGATGCAGGGTCAAGGGCAATGTAAATATCTTCGCCGGGTTTATATCCGGCTTTTTCAATTGCCTGAAGCACAAGCTTGATAGCTTCTTCATTGGATTTAAGGTTAGGGGCAAAACCACCCTCGTCACCAACATTAGTAGAATATCCTTTGTTATGCAATACTTTTTTTAAATTATGAAATATTTCTGATCCCATTCTGATGGCTTCATAAAAGTTAAGAGCGCTCACAGGCATGATCATGAATTCCTGGAAGTCAATACTGTTATCAGCATGTGATCCGCCATTTAGAATGTTCATCATGGGAATAGGCAACATTGTTGCATTCACACCGCCAATGTAGCGGAATAGATATTGTCCGGTTTCCTGTGCTCCTGCATGTGCAACAGCAAGTGAAACACCAATGATTGCATTGGCTCCGAGGTTTTCTTTATTGGGAGTCCCATCGATCTCGATCATCCTCAAATCAATTTCTGCCTGATCGGTGATATCATAGCCCTGGAGTTCTTTATTAAGTATCTTGTTTATATTTTCTATCGCTTTTAGCACACCTTTTCCGAGATAAGTGCCTTTGTCGTTATCCCTCAATTCGACGGCTTCATGAACTCCTGTTGAAGCCCCGGAAGGTACAGCTGCCCGGCCAATGATGCCGCTATTAGTGAAAACATCAACTTCAATGGTTGGATTACCTCTTGAATCTAGTATCTGACGTGCATAAATATTAATAATTGAACTCATAATAATTTGTTTTATTTATTTGATAATAAAAAAGGATAAAGTTAACTTTATCCTTTCAATTTTTCTTTGAATTAGTTTCACTTGTATTATTCTTTTGTATCTTCTTTTTCTTCATTTTTTTTTTCGTTCTTCATTTCTTCCTGTTCGAATTTTTCTTCCGGTTTTGAATCTTTGGCTTCTGCTTTGGGTTCTTCTGCTTCCGTTTCAGCTTTTGTTTCTTCTTCCTTTTTTTCTGATTTTATTTTCTTTTTCTTTTGTTCTTCCTGCTGTGTGTGTTCTGCCTTTGGTGTTTGAGCCTCTTCCTTTTTTGCTTCTGTTGCAGGTTCATCAGTTTTATCTTCAATTGCAAGTGTTTCAGCTACTTTTTCCTCTTCTTTGGCTTCAGCATCCGGAATTTCTGTTTTTCCTTCGTCTTCAACAATCTGTTCTACAACTTCTTCAGTAATAGTGTCAACAACCTGTTCAGTTTCTTTCTTTTTGCCTGTTCCTCTTCTTCTTCTGGATTTCTTCTGTTTGGCAGCTTTTTCTGTCAGCAGGTTTTCATTGTAATCCACAAGTTCAATCATGCACATTTCGGCATTATCACCTAAACGGGTGCCAATTTTCAGGATTCTGGTATATCCGCCTGGACGATCAGCAACTTTAACTGAAATTTCCCGGAACAGTTCGGATACAGCTTCTTTATTATGAAGATAGCTGAATACGGTTCTTCTGGAATGTGTAGAATCATCCTTTGATTTAGTGATCAGCGGTTCAACATATTGTCTCAATGCTTTTGCCTTTGCCAGGGTTGTTTTGATTCGCTTGTGTAGGATTAATGAAGAAGCCATATTGGCCAACATTGCTTTCCTGTGTGCACTGGTCCTGCTTAAATGATTGAATTTTTTACCATGTCTCATTTCAGTTATTCCTTATCAAGTTTATACTTTGAAATATTCATTCCAAACTCAAGGTTTTTGGATTTAACTAATTCTTCCAGTTCAGTAAGTGATTTCTTGCCAAAATTCCTGAATTTCAACAGATCATTCTTATTGAATTGTACCAGGTCGCCGAGGGTTTCAACATCAGCTGCCTTAAGGCAATTCAATGCACGGACTGACAAGTCAAGATCAAGCAGTTTGGTCTTAAGCAATTGTCTGGTATGCAATGAACTTTCATCAAATTCCTCAGTAACGGTTTTTTCATCAGAATCCGGAGTGATCTTTTCATCTGAGAACAGCATGAAGTGATGAATCAAGATCTTGGCCGCTTCTTTTAGAGCATCCTTGGGATGAATAGATCCGTCGGTTTCTATTTCAAATAATAATTTTTCATAGTCGGTTTTCTGTTCCACACGCCAATTTTCGATATTGTACCTTACATTCTTAATTGGGGTGTGAATAGAGTCTATTGCGATTGTATCAATAGAAGCATTCAGGGATTTATTTTCCTCAGCAGGTATATAACCACGGCCTTTATTGATCGTTAATTCCATAGATAACTTAACCGATGGTTCCATGTTACAGATCACTTCTTCCGGATTCAGTACCTGGAAAACGGACAAGAATTTATTGATGTCACCGGCTTTAAATACATCCTGGTCACCGATAACAACATGTATTTTTTCGGTGTTTTCCGTTTCGAGCTGACGTTTGAAACGGATTTTCTTGAGATTCAGAATAATCTCAGATACATCTTCGACTACACCTTTTAAGGTGGCGAATTCCTGAACTACACCATCTATTTTTACTGAGGTGATGGCATAACCTTCAAGAGAAGATAATAAAATTCTTCTGAGGGTATTTCCGATGGTTACTCCGAAACCTGGCTCGAGCGGACGGAATTCAAAAGTGCCTTTAAATTCATCAGCATCGATCATGATAACTTTATCAGGTTTTTGAAATGCTAAAATTGCCATATAAATTTCCTATTTTGGTGCCTAAAAATATGATTATGTAACTAATACATTATTTTGAATACAATTCAACAATAAGTTGTTCTTTGATGTTCTCTGGTATTTCTTCCCGTGTTGGGTAGGTGATAAATTTTCCTAATATTTTTTCATCATCCCATTCCAGCCATGGGTATCTGTTTGCTCTTCCGGAAAGTGAATTGGTGATGACTTCCAGGGATTTAGATTTTTCCCTGACTCCTACCAGGTCACCGGGTTTAACAGAATAGGAAGGGATATTGACCACTTCCCCGTTAACCGTGATATGACGGTGTGATACGAGTTGCCTTGCAGCACTTCTGGTTGGCGCAATGCCAAAGCGATAAATGACATTATCAAGGCGTGCTTCGATCAATTGTAACAGGATTTCACCGGTAATTCCTTTCTTTTTAGAGGCCAATTTAAAAGTGTTCCTGAACTGGCGTTCCAGAATACCATAGGTATATTTCGCTTTCTGTTTTTCCTGCAACTGGATACCGTATTCAGATTCTTTCCTTCTTCGCTTAGAATTCCCATGTACTCCCGGAGGATAGTTTTTCTTATCAAGAACTTTATCCGGCCCAAAAATTGGGTCTTTGAATTTCCTGGCGATCTTCGATTTTGGTCCAATATATCTTGCCATGTTTGTAACTCGTTATATTTTCAGTTTTTATTTATATTGTCGAATTAAACTCTTCTTCTTTTGGGAGGTCTGCAACCATTATGCGGAAGTGGTGTTACATCGACGATTTCAGCAACATCTATACCGTTTGTATGTATAGTTCTTATAGCTGATTCTCTTCCTGCTCCCGGGCCCTTGACGAATACTTTTACTTTTCTCAATCCCAGATCGTAGGCTACCTTGGTGCAATCTGATGCAGCCATTTGGGCAGCATAAGGAGTATTCTTTTTGGAGCCTCTAAATCCCATCTTTCCTGATGATGACCATGAGATCACCTGACCGGCATTATTGGTCAATGTTATAATGATATTATTAAAAGAGGCTTTAATATATGCCCTTCCTGTTGGTTCAACCCTAACGACTCTCTTCTTTGAACTTTTGGTGGTTTTTGCCATAATTAATTAAATATTTCTACTGATATAAAAATTTGTATTGGATATTATTAGGCTTTTGGCACCTTTTTCTTACCAGCAACTGTTTTCTTTCTGCCTTTTCTTGTACGGGCGTTATTTTTAGTACTTTGACCACGTAATGGTAAACCGATACGATGTCTGATGCCCCTGTATGTGCCGATGTCCATTAAACGCTTGATGTTCATCTGGATCTCAGAACGCAGGGATCCCTCAACCTTATATTCATCTGTTATAATGCTACGGATTTTGTTCTGTTCATCATCTGTCCAGTCCTGAACTTTCTTATCCCAATCAATTCCGGCTTTACTAAGGATCTTCTGGGCTGCACTTCTTCCGATACCGAAAATGTAGGTTAGTCCTATTTCTCCTCTTTTGTTTTTTGGCAAATCAATACCTGCAATTCGTGCCATATATGTATAATATTTATATGATTGAATTTAATTAACCTTGTCTTTGTTTGTATCTTGGATTCTTTTTATTGATTACATATAATCGTCCTTTTCTTCGAACGATTTTGCAATCCGTGGATCTTTTCTTGACTGATGCTCTGATTTTCATTTTAAAAAATTTTCTATTTATATCTGAATGTTATTCTCCCTTTTGTAAGGTCATAGGGAGACATTTGCAATTTAACTTTATCTCCTGGCAAAATTTTGATGTAATGCATTCTCATCTTCCCTGAAATATGGGCTGTGATTATATGTCCGTTTTCAAGTTCAACACGGAACATTGCATTACCTAATGATTCAATTACAGTACCATCTTGTTCTATTGATTGTTGTTTTGCCATTTATTATTTTTTGTCGATTATTTCCTCAATAAACTTAAATGTTGACAGGATTTCAGTTTCTCCGTGCCTGATAGCAACATTGTGCTCATAATGTGCTGATGGTTTCATGTCGCTTGTTCTGATGGTCCATCCATCTTTTTCCTGTATAACATTTTTTGTGCCCATATTGATCATTGGCTCGATGGCCAAAACCATTCCTTTTTTTAATTTGGGGCCGGTACCTCTTTTGCCGTAATTAGGTACTTCAGGTTTTTCGTGCAGATTCTTTCCCAGTCCGTGTCCGACCAGATCTCTGACGACTGAATACCTAAAGGATTCAACAAATGATTGAATGGCATGGCCAATGTCTCCGACTCGTTTCCCCACCACAGCTATCTCAATTCCTTTATATAGAGAAGCTTTTGTTCTTTCCATTAACATTCTTACATCTTCCTTCACTTTTCCTACAGCAAAGGTATAAGCCGAGTCGCCATAATAATCATTTTTTAAAACCCCACAATCTATAGAAACAATATCACCTTCCAAAAGTTTTCTTTTTCCCGGGAGACCATGAACAACCTGCTCATTTATAGATATACAAAGTGTGTATTTATATCCTTTGTATCCTTTAAATCCTGGAATTGCACCAAAATCTCTGATATATTCCTCAGCTACTTTATCCAATGTTATGGTACTAATTCCCGGTCTGATCAGTTTGGCAACTTCAGCCAGTGTTTTTCCAACAAGTAAAGAGCTTTCTCTGATTAATTCAATTTCTTCCTCTGTCTTGTAATATATCATTAAGTTATTATCATTACATGCTAAAAGATGATCTTCCCTTAATTCTTCCCGATTTGGTTAAACCATCATAGTGCCTCATCAGAAGGTGGCTTTCGATCTGTTGCAAGGTGTCAAGAACAACACCAACCAGGATTAACAATGAAGTGCCGCCATAAAACTGTGCAAACTGCGTGCTGATACCTGTCAGGCTGACCAGTGCAGGCATTATGGCAACAAAACCAAGGAAAATAGATCCCGGCAGTGTTATTTTAGACATTACTCCATCGATGAACTCTGCTGTTCTCTTTCCTGGCTTGACACCGGGTATAAATCCACCATTCTTTTTCATATCCTCTGCCATCTGGTTTGGATTTACAGTGATCGCAGTATAGAAATATGTAAATATCAGGATCATCATGAAAAATACGAAGTTATACCAGAATCCGTTGATATTGGAAAATGATGCTGCAAAACCTGATAATAAATCCGAACTTGCAAAACCCGCGAGGGTAATGGGCAGAAACATGATAGCCTGTGCAAAGATGATAGGCATAACACCTGCAGCATTGACCTTTAACGGGATATACTGGCGAACACCACCATACTGCTTGTTGCCGATGATCCTTTTTGCATACTGAACCGGGATTCTCCTTGTTCCCTGAACAAGCAAAATGGTTAGCAGGATTACAAAGATCAGTAAAGCAATTTCAATCACAAAATATACCAGTCCACCACCATGTTCTTCCATGCGAGAAACAAATTCTCCGAATAAAGCAAATGGAAGACGTGCAATGATACCGATCATAATGATCAATGAAATACCATTGCCAATACCTTTATCGGTAATTCTTTCGCCCAGCCACATGACGAACATGGTCCCGGATATCAGGATTACCACAGAAGATACCCAGAAGAATGATGAAGGTGGAGTCCCATCGAATGGCATGATGGCAGTAATAGAGCCATCCGGGTTTCTGAGCTGGCTTACCAAGTTGGCAATGTAACCGGGAGCCTGAAAACCAGTGATGAGGATGGTTAAGTACCTTGTGATCTG
>JAUWGC010000022.1 GCA_030606625.1 Bacteroidales bacterium
CTCCTCCTCAGGGAACACCAAACTATTTCGTCTATTTTAATGATGATGTCTGGGGGTATACTGCTGACCAACTCAGGATCTGGGAATTTAGAGTGGATTGGAATGAACCGGCAGCATCAACTTTTACAGAGTCGATGATACTTCAAACAGAACCATTTAAGTCGCAATTATGCGATGCACCAAGATGGCAATGTATTCCCCAGCCAAATACTGAACTGAAACTGGAAGCTATTTCGGACAGGCTGATGTATAGGCTGCAATACCGGAATTTTGGGGAATATGCTGTAATGGTAACTAATCATACCGTAAACGTAAATAACACAGGTATTGCCGGTATTCGCTGGTATGAATTGAGAGATTATCTTGATGGCAATGGTTGGTCGATCTACCAGCAAAGTACTTATTCCCCGGACGATAACAGCCGTTGGATGGGTAGCATTGCAATGAATGGCAACGGGACTATCGCATTGGGTTATTCAATATCCAGTGATACAATATGCCCGTCAATCAGATATACAGGACGTTCTCCTGAAGCTCCGTTAGGTGAGATGAATTATACAGAAATAGAGATTATTTCAGGCCTTGGATCGCAAGGAACATACCACAGGTGGGGTGATTACAGTATGATGTCTGTTGACCCGGTGGATGATTCAACCTTCTGGTATACACAGGAATATTCGATCGGAGGATGGAAAACCAGGATTTGTTCATTTAATTTCGGACCGATAATTCCACCGACCGTTAATGTTGGGCCTGATACTACTATTTGTATCAATGAAGCTTTTTTCAGAGACCCTACAGCAGAGAATTTTAAGAACGTATTTTGGACAACTTCCGGGGATGGATTTTTTCAGAATCCAAAGAGATTAAAGGCGGCATATCTCAGAGGACAGGAAGATATCAATAATGGTTCGGTAGATCTTACACTTTCTGTATATGGCTATTTACCAGGGCAAACAGCCAGTGATCAATTGACCCTGTATATTGATTCACTGCCGTTTGCAGATGCAGGTAATGATACGATCATTTGTACTTACAACCAATATATACTGCATGGAACTGCAGGTAATTACAGTTCTGTTTTATGGGGAACTACCGGAGACGGAATTTTTAATGATGCAACTTTATTGAATGCAACCTATATTCCGGGTACTACCGATACGGCAAGCGGCTTCGTTGAACTTTTTCTGACAGCATACAGTCTTGCATGTGAAGACAGTTCAATAAGTACCATGACCCTGTGGTTTGATCCCTGCTTTGGTATCGATGAGTATGACCCTGCTTCGGTCAGGATCAGAATATTCCCAAATCCCAATAGTGGAGTTTTTGATCTTGAGGTTGCCAATATTGAAAGCAAACAGCTGGAAATCAGAATGTTGAATACTAAAGGCCAAATCATTTTCAATCAGTTACTTACCAACTTTACAGGTCAATTTTCCAAACAATTCGATATGAATTTGCTGGAAAAGGGAGTCTACTATATCCAAATCAGGGTAGATGGTTATTCCAGTACCAGAAAATTGATCATCAGATAAATCTTTTTTAAGAAAATGGGTATTTTTTTATATTCGTTACTCTTTTGTTTATATTTTCGCCCTTTGTTAATCGTTTAACGTACCTGTAATCAGAGAACAAATCAAAAAAGAAGGAAATCGTGAACGACATATTGCTTTTTTCAGTTATTTCCTTGAGTGCCATCGGTGTTGCAGCTTCAGTCATTCTATTCCTGATCGCTCAAAAGTTTAAAGTCATAGAAGATCCCAAAATTGATGTTGTTGAAGAAGTTCTGCCAGCGGCAAATTGTGGTGGATGCGGATACCCCGGTTGCCGCAATTTTGCTGAAGCCTTGGTTAATTCTGCCAATAAAAATAAAAGCATTGAAGGTTTTAACTGTCCTGTCGGTGGAAGTGAAGTAATGGGTAAAGTGGCAGAAATTCTCGGTTTGGAAGTGGAAGAACAAGAACCCCTGATTGCAGTGGTAAGATGCAACGGCTCAAGAGCCAATGCTTCTCAGAAGATCAGCTATGACGGCCCTGCCACTTGTGCATTTGCACATAACCTGTTTTCCGGTGAGAATGGCTGTCCATATGGATGCCTGGGTTTGGGGGATTGTGTGGTAGTCTGCCAGTTTGATGCCATTTATATGAATCCCGAAACGGCTTTACCGGATGTTAATGATAAGTGTGTTGCTTGTGGTGCCTGCGTTGAAGCTTGTCCCCGCGACATCATTGAACTTAGATATAAAGGAAAGAAAGACAGACGGATTTTTGTAAGTTGTGTCAACAAGGAAAAGGGTGGACCAGCAAGGAAGAACTGCAAGGTGGCTTGTATTGGTTGTGGTAAGTGTGTTGAGGTATGTACTTTTGATGCTATCACACTTGAAAACAATCTGGCTTACATTGATTATGAGAAATGTAAACTATGCAGGAAATGCGTTTCTGTATGCCCGACAGGTGCTATTCATGAATTGAATTTCCCTTCCAGGAAACCCAAGGTCGAAAAAACAGGTGAAGGGGATGCAGCATTGAAAAAAGAGAAAGTGATTGCAGCAAAAAAGACAGAAAGCACTAAAGATAATCAACAGGAATTAAAGAGTTAGAAACAATATATTATTATAAGAGAGGATGAGTATTTTGAAGACTTTCAAACCAGGAGGAGTTAATCCGGCAGAAAATAAGCTGTCAGCTAACCGGCCTATCGAAATATTGAATCCTCCGGGGCAGGCTTTTATCCCTATCAATCAAAATCTGGGGGCACCGGCTATTCCGCTGGTGCAAAAAGGTGATGAGGTTAAGGTGGGACAATTGATCGCCAGGGGTGAAGCATTTATTTCCTCTAATGTTCATTCATCAGTATCGGGAAAGGTGCTCAAGATTGACAATGTGGTTGACCCCAGTGGATATAAAAGACCCACGATAGTTATTAATGTAGAGGGAGATGAATGGGTTCCCGGTATTGACCGGTCATCTGAGATCAAGAAATTGGTTACCCTGTCACAGAAAGAGATCATTGAAAAGATCAAAGAAATGGGGATCGTTGGATTGGGTGGAGCAGCATTCCCTTCTCATGTAAAATTGATGGTTCCGGATGGCAAGAAAGCGGAATTTCTGTTGATCAACGGTGTGGAATGCGAGCCTTTCCTGACATCCGATCATCGTTTAATGTTGGAAAAAGGTGAAGAGATCCTTATAGGTACCTCCATATTGATGAAGGGGCTTGGTGTTGATAAAGCTATTATCGGCATAGAGAATAATAAACCTGATGCTATTGATCATCTTTCCGGACTGGCAGAAAATTATGATGGAATAAAGGTGCAACCGTTGAAAGTGAAATACCCGCAAGGAGGTGAAAAACAACTGATCAAAGCGATCATTAACCGCGAGGTGCCTTCAGGTAAATTACCTATAGAAGTGGAGGCTGTCGTTCATAATGTTGGCACAGCTTATGCCGTATACGAAGCTATTCAGAAGAACAAACCCCTCATTGAGAGAGTGGTGACGGTCACGGGCAGATATCTATCGAAACCATCTAACTTCCTTGCCCGTATTGGAACTCCAATTTCCGATCTTTTCGAAAAAGCAAGCGGATTACCTGAAAATACCGGAAAGATCATAGGAGGAGGTCCCATGATGGGTAAGGCCTTGATCTCAACGGAAACACCTGTTGTAAAAGGAACATCAGGCATTTTACTGTTTAGTGAGGAAGAAGCCAGTCGTGTTCCGGTAAAGAATTGTATAAGATGTGGCAGATGTATTAAGGTTTGCCCAATGGGCCTTGAACCAGTATTACTGGCTCAACTTAGCGAACGGGAAATGTATACACAGGCAGAGTTGGAAAATGTCATGGATTGTATTGAATGCGGATCTTGCCATTATACTTGTCCTTCAGGCAGGCCACTGTTGGATTATATCCGGTTAGGAAAAAGTAAAGTCGGTCAAATTATTAGAAACAGAGGAAAAAAATAAGATATGAACATGCTGATCGTTTCCGGATCTCCACATATCCATGGAGATACATCAGTTAAAAAAATTATGTACGGCGTGGTTTATGCCATGATACCCGCGATGCTCGTGTCAGTTTATTTTTTTGGTCTGGGGGCGTTACGGGTATTGGCAATCTCAATATTAGCCTGCCTTTTATTTGAATGGGTCATACAAAAATATCTGATTAAAGGGCCATTGACTATCAATGATGGTTCTGCATTGGTAACAGGAGTCTTGCTGGCATTTAATGTTCCGTCTAATTTACCAATATGGATCCTGATAATTGGTGCCTTTGTATCAATAGGTATCGGAAAAATGTCATTCGGTGGATTGGGTAAGAATCCGTTTAACCCGGCACTTGTTGGCCGTGTTTTCTTGTTGATCTCCTTTCCTGTCCAGATGACTTCTTGGCCGGTTCCGAAACTTCTGTTCGGATGCCAGGCACTGACTGATGCCATTACAGGTCCGACACCACTGGGAATATTGAAGGGAGGCCTTAAAATGGGAAAAACAGTACAGGAACTGATGACTGAAATGCCTTCGTATGTTCAGGAATTACTTGGTAATCAAGGTGGCAGCCTTGGCGAAGTATCTGCCATTGCTTTGATAATAGGTGCGATATATATGTTTGTAAGAAAGATCATAACCTGGGAGGTTCCGGTTGCATACTTTGGTTCCGTTGTTGTTTTTACCGGCATTCTGTGGTTGATTGATCCGATGCTTTATGTCAATCCGGCCTTCCATCTTGTTACAGGCGGACTGATGCTCGGTGTTTTCTATATGGCAACAGATATGGTATCAACGCCTTTGTCATCCAAAGGGATGCTCATTTTTGGATTGGGCTGTGGTATCCTGACAGTTGTTATCAGGGTCTGGGGTGCATACCCTGAAGGAGTGTCATTTGCTATTTTGATCATGAATGCCTTTGCCCCGTTGATAAACATGGGCTTCAAACCAAAACGTTTTGGTGAAAAGGTGATTGAAGCATAACTGATAATAATATCTTAAGAAAAGATAAAATGGGAAAAGTAGAATCTTCTTTTAAAAATATGGTAATAACCCTGTTCATTATAACCCTGGTTGCATCATTTGCTTTGGGAAGTATTTATAACCTTACCAAAGGCCCCATCGCCATGGCTGATAATGAAGCACGTGAAAATTCTATTAAAGAAGTGATCCCGGAGTTTGATACATTAATTACCTTAAGGGTAAAAGTACATAATGGGCCGGATTCCTTAACATTTAATAAAGGATTTAAAGGTGGAGAATATGTTGGAACAGCTATTGCCACATTTTCCAATAATGGTTATGATCCAACTCAAATCAGGATCATGATTGGATTCTTACCAGATGGCAACATTAATAATACGATTGTAATACAACAAAAAGAAACTCCTGGCCTCGGGACTAAAATGAAAGAAACAAAATTCAGGGATCAATTCATCGGTAAGAATCCTTCTGATTTTAAACTGAAAGTTAAGAAGGATGGAGGTGATGTGGATGCTATAACTGCTGCAACAATTAGCTCCAGGGCTTTTTGTGAAGCAATAGAAAATGCTTACCAGACACTTAAAAAAGAAAAGGAGGGTGAAAAATGAATCAATGGAGTAATTTTATTAAAGGATTTATAAAAGAAAATCCGGTATTCGTCCTGTTATTGGGTCTGTGTCCGACACTTGCAGTTACTTCCTCTGCCATCAATGGTTTTGGAATGGGTATTGCAACAACCTTTGTGCTTATCTGCTCCAATATGGTTATATCATTGATCAGGAATTTTATACCTGACAAGGTAAGGATCCCATCATTCATAGTGATTATTGCTTCGTTTGTGACGATTGTTGAGCTTGTCATGCAGGCCTATTCACCTTCATTATTTGAAGCACTTGGAATATTTATTCCATTAATTGTTGTGAACTGTTTGATATTGGGAAGGGCAGAAGGATTTGCTTCAAAACAAAGTTTTATTTCATCTCTCATTGATGGTATCGGTATGGGATTAGGATTTACATTTGCACTCACTTTGCTGGGATCCATCAGGGAAATGCTTGGAAATGGCTCTATTTTTGGATTCAAATTCATTGAAGGTGATGCCATTCTTGTATTTATCCTTCAACCAGGAGCTTTTATCGTTTTGGGATATTTAATTGCAGTGATCAACAGAATAAAAAAATCAGCATAAATAATTTGTTTTATGGAATATTTTATAATCATCATTTCAGCCATATTTGTTTCTAATATTGTGTTGTCACAGTTCCTGGGAATTTGCCCGTTCCTGGGTGTTTCAGGAAAGGTTTCAACAGCGGTTGGAATGAGTGGAGCAGTGTTATTTGTGATGACCATAGCTACTATTGTAACATGGTTGATATTTAATTATGTCCTTGAACCTTTTAATATTACGTTTTTACAGACCATTATCTTTATTTTGGTTATCGCATCCCTGGTTCAGATGGTAGAGATCGTCCTGAAAAAGGTAAGCCCGCCTCTTTACCAGGCCCTTGGAATTTACCTGCCCCTGATCACAACCAACTGTGCTGTGCTGGGTGTAGCCATACTGACCATCTCTAATAATTTTAATCTGGTGGAAGGAGTTGTTTTTGCTATCGCAAATGCGATTGGATTTGGGCTTGCTATGACCCTGTTCGCCGGTTTACGCGAACACCTTGATCTGATGGAAGTTCCAAAAAGTATGCGGGGAGCGCCTATCGCACTGGTTACTGCAGGAATTCTTGCGCTTGCCTTCATGGGTTTTGTTGGGCTTGTATAAAATGTTTTTTATATTATTGAAATATATTCTAAATAACTTTCTTCATGTCTTTAGATGTTATCATAGAACTCGATAAGGTATCTGTTATTCAAGGAGATACTCTGGTATTATCAGATGTAATGATGTCCATTGATAAAAGCGAATTTGTTTATATCATTGGCAAGACAGGCAGTGGTAAGAGCAGCTTGCTGAAATTATTATATGCTGAATTGCCCGTTATTGATGGAATGGTAAAAGTTGCCGGATATGATCTGAAAAAGATCAAAAGCAGGGATATCCCATATTTGAGAAGAAAATTGGGAATAGTATTCCAGGATTTCCAGTTACTGACCGACCGCAGTGTGAACGAAAATCTTTTATTTGTTATGAAGGCGACAGGGTGGAAGGATAAACGGAAGATGGAAAACCGCTTGCAGGATGTGCTGGATAAGGTTGGCCTTGGGACCAAAGGGTTTAAAATGCCTTTTCAACTATCACAGGGTGAGCAACAAAGGGTAGGTATTGCAAGGGCATTGGTTAACGATCCGGAAATTATTCTTGCTGATGAGCCGACAGGGAACCTTGACCCGGAGACATCAAAAGGGATCGTGCAATTACTGTTTAATATCTGTAATACAGGCAGAGCAATCCTGATGGCAACACATGATTATTCCTTGTTTAAGGATTATAAAGCAAGAACATTGCTATGCGAAAATGGGAAATTATTGCCGCTGGAAAGTGAGATCAATTAACTTTTGTGCATTTCTTTCATTGGAATACATATCCTGCAGAGTTATTTTACGCCTTTCGATTTCCTGCTTAGTAAATTCCTGTCTGAAAAGCTCTTTAATTTTACTTTTTAATTCGATGGCATCGTTGCCGATAATACATAAATCATCCAGCATTGTTCCATTGAGCATCTTTTTGTTCACAAGGCAGAATCGGCCATTGTACAGCGTATTCAATAGCTTAAGCTTTAAACCTGTTGCTTGAAAAGTGACAAGCACATTTACATGTGCGTTTCTTATCAGGTCAAACATCTTTTTATCATCCGGATTAGAGACCAATTCTGTATTGCCGGACTTCTCTGCCTGTTTTTTGATATATTCCGGGGGATTCATTCCTGCTATCACCAATGGTATATCCAGGTCATTGAAGACTTCATTGATCAGGAATTCTGCTGCACGGGCATTCTCAGGAACTTCGATATTCCCATGATATAAGGCGTAATTGCCTTTATTGATTAAGGTATTCACTGTTTTATTGGAATGAAAACTTGGCAAATAAAATACCTTATTTGTTTTGAAATGTTTTTTCAGGTAAATAGCGTCTTTCTGTGATACGACCAGCATAAGGGAAGCATGCTTGAGTACCTGCTGGTATAACCTTAGTTTAATACTGGCAAATAAAAAATAAAATTTATGCCTGATGTTTCTGTCAACCTTGAACAAGTTGTAATAATACCTGTGTTCGATATTGCTTTCACGGTATATTTTTTTTCTCTTCTTCAATCTCTTGTCAGCAATATAGTAACAACTGTGAAGGCCTTCAAAAAGAATTGGATAATCATCTTTGATAAGGTTGGTGATCATTTCTTTAGACCTTCTGCTCGATACTATATAAGGTTTAATGCTCAGAGCTGACAGTATACCTGTTTTCCTGTTGTAATAGTGAACCTCTTCGCAATATTTGTCTAATTCATCAGAACGGGTACGACCTGGATATTCAATACAATGAAGGTGGATCCTGACTCCTTGCTTATTCAATGTTTTGATCTTGTAAAATACGTCGATTACTCCACCATAATTGGGAGGGTAGGGGACATCAAATGATACAATATGTAAATGATTTTCAGGCAAAGTGCTGATAAATTTGTATCAATGTTTGCTCTTCTTTTTCCCAGCAAAGCGCTTTAGCAGCAAATTTAAGGTTTTCTTTCCAATTTTCTAATTTCTTCTTGTCCTGAAGGATGTTTTTTAGTTTTTCAGCGATATGTTTCGGATCATAACTGTCGATAGTATCACCAATATCATACTGGTCAATGATCTTTTTTATTTCAACCAGTGGAGAAGCCAGGACGGGAACACCTGCCTGAATGTAGTCAAATAATTTATTGGGTAAGCTATAACGGTAATTGATGTTGGTGTCTTTATCCAGGGTTACTCCTATATCAGCATGAACAGTATATTGGTATACTTTATTTAATGGCTGTTTAGGAATGAACATGACCCGGTCCTGAATAAGTAATTGTTGTGTTATTTCCTTTAGTTTATCCAAAATATCTCCTCCTCCGATTATTAAAAAGACAGCATCATTCAGGTATTGCATTGCTTCTGTCATTTCTTCTGCCCCGCGCTGGATATTGATCCCTGCTCCCTGAAGCAGAATAATATTTTTATCTTCGGGAAGACCCAATTCATGCCTGGTCTTCCTGATCTCTATCGGTTTTATCACAGGTACGTTCCTGACAACCTTTACATCGATGCCATATTTTTTCTTATAAAGATTGGCAATGGATTCATTAACAGTGTATACGTGGTGTAACTTGGGAAAAATCTTTTTTTCCAGCGTTTTCCAAATGTTTTGGACTATCTTCCTGTTGACTAGCTCTGGTGTTTCAGTGAAATATTCATGACTGTCATAGACCAGGGGAATTTTCTTGATCTTTGAAGCAAGATAATTGGCAAGCAGAGTGTCCAGATCGTTTGCAACAAGAAGGTCAACGTGGCGGAATAAAAGCAGCAGAAAAAGTCTGAGGTTATATTCGGCATAAAAAAGAGGGCCTCTTTGAAATAAAAGCCTCATCCGTTTGGTTTTGTAAATCCGTTGTTCCAACGGGAGACTGTCACGCTTTTTTCTGCCAATAAGTTCTGGCTCAAAACCAATCTTTATCAGGGTTTTGCAGACTTTATCAACTCTTTGTTCGGTTGACAGATCGTTTATGACCGATAGGATTACTTTCTTCAATAGATAATAAGTACGGTTAATATATGCGAATCTAATAATATTTTATCAAATCTCGCGGCTACGTTGCAGGTTTTCTTGCTATTCGGATTTTGTCTAAATGTTATTGTCGGATTACATTTATCTATCATATTCAGTTATCTTTGAAACACGATTTATTTCATTATGGTTTTTAAAGAAGATTATTCACTTAAACCATATAATACCTTTGGCATTGATGTAAATGCGAGATATTATCTGGAACTGACAACGACCGAACAAATTCAGGAATTCGTAAACAGGCATTTTCCGGAATATGATAATATAGTGATTTTGGGCGAGGGTAGTAACATTCTCTTTACCAGGGATTATGATGGTATTGTATTAAGACTGAACAATAAAGGAATACAACTGGTCAGGGAGAATAAAGATCATTTTTATTTAAAAGCAAATGCAGGTGAGGTGTGGGATGATTTAGTAAATTATTGTATCGGTCATCAATATGCAGGATTAGAAAATCTATCTTTAATACCAGGGCTTGTCGGAGCAAGTCCGATGCAAAATATAGGAGCCTATGGGGTTGAATTAAAGGATCATTTTGAAGAACTGGAGGCAATAAATCTGGAAAATGGCCAAATTGAGCTTTTTAATAAGTCAGATTGTGTATTCGGATACAGGGACAGTGTTTTTAAGAAAGATAAAAAAGGGAAATACATAATTCTTTCCGTTACTTTCCGGTTGGATAAACTCCCTGTCTTCAAGACGAAATATGGAGTTATTGAGCAGGAATTGAAAGAAATGGGAGTACTCTCCCTCAGCATAGAAAAAGTTAACGAAGCTGTTTGCAGGATAAGAAGAAAAAAACTGCCGGATCCGAAATATTTGGGTAATGCGGGTAGTTTTTTCAAGAATCCAGTTGTGACAAGGGATATTTATGAAGAACTGATCAATATTTTCCCAGGGCTTGTAGCTTTCAGGCAAGCCAATGATAGTTATAAATTAGCCGCTGCATGGCTGGTTGAACAATGTGGTTGGAAAGGGAAAAGAATTGGAAATACCGGTGTGTATGAACACCAGAGTCTGGTTCTGGTTAATCACGGTTCAGCTACCGGACAGCAAATTCTCGAACTTTCTATGAAAATCCAGGAAACTGTCCATAATAAGTTTGGTATTCACCTTGAACGTGAAATAAACGTGATATGACACTAAATCATAGGGATCAGTACAGAAATTGCCACTAAAAGATCTGTTCCGAGAACTACCATAATATTCATACCTAGTGATGGTATTAGTTTTTTCGTGTCATGGCCGAACTTTATAGCATTCAAGCCGGCTTTATAAGCGATTGGCAATGGCAAGAGTGCCAAGTAAAGCCATGGTGATGAGATACCGGCAATAGGCAGGATAACTATGGTCCCGAATGTAACCAGCAACCCAAAGGCATAAATGTATGCTGCTGTTTTCTTTCCCAACTTGATGACCAGGTGATTTCTTCCACCACCCTTATCAACTTCTGCATCAGGGAACTCATTTAACAATAACAATAAAGAGGTCAGGATACCAGGGGGTATGGAGATAAGCCAGACTTCCTGCGGGATCAGTTGGCTGAATGTCATATAAGGGGTGGCAGTCATGGCAATAAAAGTTCCAAGTACGACCATGGTTCCAAGTGTCAGGCCTGCTAATATTTCACCCATCATTATTTTTGTTAGAAAGTTGGTATAAAAGACAATGATTAAACCGCCCATTAATGCAAAAAGGATAATGCTCCAGTGTGAAACAATTGAAAAATATAAACCAATGATAAATGCAATGACCAAAGTGAATATTGCAGCTAGCTTAACACTGCCGGGTTTTGTATAACCCCCGGTTACCATGCCACTGCCGCCGCTGAATGGAGTTTTGGTGGTATTAAAATCTATCTTTGTTTTAAAATCAGAATATTCGTTGAAAAGATTAACCGAAATGTGTGCGGAAACAACACCAAATAAAACGAGGATAGCATTAAGAATATCAAATTCCCCGTTACTGAATTTGGCAGCATAAGTCAAACCGATAGCGACCAGCAATACTGCAAGAAGAAGAAAGTTAGCTCTTGTTTGTGCTAACCATATCTTAGTTTTTGTCAGGTTCTTCATATTTCTTCTTTTTAATTAGAGGCCAAAGATAATCTTTGTTGAAACTTTATGAAAGAATTTACGAATTGATTTTATTAATTTACGAATAGCTTGTAAAGGGATTTGTTTCTTTTATATATTTGTTTTAACGTTTAAAAAGGTATTCATTGGGAAATAAGACCAGAAAAAGGTTACAGCAATCCTGGCGGTTTGTATGGCATAACCTTGAAGCTTTTGTTTGGGCAGGAGCATTGATTTTATTGGCTATTCATAATCCTGAAGCCCAGCATTATACTCTTTGTCCAATTAAAAACCTGGGCTTTGAATTTTGCCCAGGCTGTGGTTTAGGCCATGCCATTTCATACTTTTTTCATGGTGAGTTCATTAAATCATTTTATGCACATCCCCTGGGCGTTTTTGCGATAGTGTTATTAATATACAGGATCATATTGATCTTTAGAAATTATTGGATCGATTATAAATTAATACATAATACTTAAACATATGGCAAATTTATTTCAATTTTTACCCGAATTACAAGGCAGAGAACTTGCTTTGGTTCAAAGCCTTACAAAAGATTACAATGATGAACAACTGCAGACTTTTTCAAGTATCTACCGGGTCCGCAGGCGTGATCCGCAGATTATCCTTTTAACGACATTGCTGGGCTTTGTTGTTGTTGCAGGGGTGCAAAGGTTTCTCATCGGCCAGATAGGTATGGGCATTTTGTATTTGTTTACAGGAGGCTTATGCCTGATCGGTACAATTATAGATCTTATTAATTACCAGGATCTGGCGTATGAATACAATCAGCGGATTGCATATGAAGCTTCAACCCTGGTAAAAAATCTGTAATTATTTATCTGCCCGGTAGTCTGCTAAATTTCCATGGCGCCGGTAAGATCAGTGACTGCTTTCACTTTATGACGGATCAGGTAGTCTTCAATTCCATCGATGATCTTGAGAGATACCTGGGGATCGATGAAGTTAGCTGTTCCTATCTGGATTGCCGTTGACCCGGCAAGGATGAATTCTATGGCATCCGCAGCATTCATTATTCCTCCCATACCAATCACAGGAACTTTAACGGCTTTAAATACATCCCAGACCATCCTTAAGGCAATGGGTTTTATACAAGGGCCTGAAAGGCCACCGGTGACTGTAGAAAGTAATGGTTTTCTTGTTTCAGCATCAATGGCCATTCCAAGGAAAGTATTAACCAGGGAAATGGAATCTGCTCCCGCTCCTTCAACAACCCTGGCCATCTCAGCAATATCGGTAATGTTTGGGGTTAATTTGACGATCAATATTTTTTTACAGGCCTTTCGTACTGCTTCTGTTACTTCAACAGCTGATTTTTTTCTGATCCCGAAAGCCATTCCGCCTTCTTTCACATTAGGGCAAGAAATGTTCAGCTCGATAGCAGGTATTTTTTCAAGGTCGTTCAGCTTTTCGGTAACAGTAATGTAATCCTCTATAGTTGACCCGTTTATGTTTGCAATGATATGGGTGTCATAATCTTTGATCCTGGGATAGATGTGACTAATGAAATGATCGATGCCCTTATTTTGCAATCCGACGGAGTTTAACATGCCACTTGCTGTTTCAGCCATTCGTGGATACGGGTTTCCTTCCCGGTTTTCCAAGGTCAAACCTTTTATGAAAAAACCTCCCAGTCGGTTCAGATCAAGGAAATCAGAGAATTCTTCACCATAGGCAAAAGTGCCGGAAGCAGTTGTAACCGGATTTTTAAATTCAAGATCTTGTATTTTGATTTTTAAATCTACCATGCCAGATCATTTATATTAAAAACAGGTCCTTCGGTACAAACACATTTATTTCCAGATGTTGTTTCCACAACACAGCACAGGCAGGCACCAAATCCACAAGCCATCATGTTCTCCAGTGAAGCTTCGCAAGGAATATTTTTGTTTCTTGCAATATTGGCCACGGCCTTCATCATGGGATCCGGCCCGCATGTATAGATCATGTCATACCCGAAATTATTATTGTTGAAGACAGAATGATCAGTGACAAGTCCTTTCTCGCCCAGTGATCCGTCTTCTGTAGTTATTAAAACATCCCCGTACTTTTTAAATGTACTGGCAAGCATGATATCTTGCTTACTTCGGCCTCCGATCAGGAAAGTAGTTTTTTTCTGATGTTCCCTGAAAGATTTTCCCAGCAGGAGAAACGGGGCGATACCAAAGCCCCCACCGACGATGAGAACTTTATCCTTGTCAGGTAAGCTGAAAGTATTGCCCAGGGGATAAATGATACTGGTGATGTCACCAGGCTTGAGTAATCCAAGCTCACGGGAACCTTTACCTACGATCTTTATATAAAATGTCAGGGTGTTGTTTTTATAATCGGCATTATAAATTGAAAAAGGACGCCTGAGGAATACACCGGGAGTATTATTGATTTGTATTTGTGCAAAATTTCCGGGGAGAATAACAGGAAGTTGTCCGGATGATTTAAGTTCTATCAGAAAAGTGTTTTCATTTAACCAATGATGCTGAATTACTGTAAAATCCTCAATTCTTTTCATATTTTTAAAAAAAAAGTTCCGTGTCACCGGAACTGATTATTATTTTTCTGTTTTCTCATCTTTATCTTCATCTTTTTCTTTTTTCTTTTCCTCTTCTTCTTCAGAAAAATCAAGCATTTTTTGGTCATGAAGGAGATTATACCAGTTGATCACCTTTTTAATATCTGAAATATAAACTCTTTCCTTGTCATATTCAGGAACAGCTTTTTCAAAAAAAGCTTTCAATTCACCCGGGTCGCTTTTATGATCGATGGCTTTCTCACCATCGAGTGTTACATGGATTTTTTTTAAGATCTCTTTCAGTGGCAAATCCTCATCTTCGGAAAAGATGCTGATTTCTTCCAGTGAACTGATTTTTTCATGTGCGAAAACCGGAAACCTTTTTTTATCCATTAATGATTCGACAACAACCACGGTGTTGGTTGTGGAGATTTTTTTATATAATCCCGGTTTTCCTGAAATGGCCAAAATATCAGATAAATCCATAAAGAAAATTTTTCGTAAAAATAGAAATAAAATTGTTATAAAGGATTATTGGAATGGAAACTTTATGCAAATGTCTGCAGATCATATAGCTTTTTATATACTCCGTTTTTTTTCAACAAACTTTCATGGTTGCCACGTTCAACTATTTTGCTTTTTTGAAGCACAATAATTTCATCTGCAAATTTTATAGTTGATAAACGGTGTGCAATCACAATGGAGGTTCTGTTTGACATTACTTTGGAGAGGGCATCCTGGACCAACCGTTCCGATTCCGTATCCAGGGAAGAAGTGGCCTCATCCATGATCAGGATGGGGGGATTACGGAGAATGGCACGTGCAATACTGATACGTTGTTTTTGACCTCCCGACAACTTTGTTCCCCTGTCGCCAATATTGGTTTGATATCCCTGAGGCATCCGGATAATAAATTCATGGGCATTGGCAATCCTGGCTGCTTCAGTCACGTCTTCCTCATTGGCATCGATCTTGCCAAAAGCGATGTTATTGAATACCGTATCATTGAAAAGGATTGACTCCTGAGTTACAATACCCATTAATCCACGAAGATCATTGATTTTATAGTCTCTGATATTGATGTCGTCGATCAGTATCTCACCCTGGGTAGTATCATAAAACCTGGGTAACAGGTCAACCAGAGTTGACTTACCTCCGCCTGATTGCCCCACGAGAGCAATAACTTTTCCCTTGGGGATGGTGAGCTCTATATTGTTTAGTACAAAATCTTCCTCGTATTTGAAAGAAACATTTGAATATTTGATGTCTTTTTCGAAATCATCGATGGCTCTGGCTTTTAGTTTTTCTTCGATGACTTCTTCTGCATCCATTATCTCGAATACCCTGTCTACAGATGCCATGCCTTTTTGTATGCTGTAAAATCCGGTAGCAAAGGTCTTGGCAGGAGGGATGATCTGGGAAAAGACAAGGATATAGGTGATGAAGATCTCGGCACTGATACTGGCATTATCTCCAAGAACAAGTTTTCCACCAAACCAAAGGATAAAAATGATTACCACAGAAGATAAGAACTCACTAAGCGGTGAAGATAAATCTCTTCGTCTGTAAATGCTAACAGATAAATTGGAATAAGCATTGTTCTGGCCACTAAATTTATTATTCAGGAAGTTAATGGCATTGAAGGCCTTGATAATCCTCAGCCCGGATATGGATTCTTCAATGGTTGAGAGCATACCCGCAAACATAGCCTGACCAGTCTTTGATTGCTTACGTAATGTTTTACCGATCTGTCCGATAACATAACCGGTTACAGGCAATATTATAACAACGAACAATGTTAACTGAGGGCTCATGCTTAGCAGGAAGATAAAATAAGCTATGATGGTTATCGGATCACGGATGATCATCTCCATGTAATTCATGATGGAATAATCAATTTCCTGAACATCCGTAGTGATCCTTGCAATGATATCCCCTTTCTTTCTGCTGGAATAAAACGAAAGTGGTAGTATTAAAAGCTTGGAATAGATTCCCTTTCTGATATCCTTTATAGCACCGATTCTGACTTTTGCAAGGAAGAACATCGCCATGTATCGTGACAGGTTTCTCAGAAAGAATGCACCAAGCAGAATCATACAAATGAGCATCAGTGCTTCCATCTTACCTCTGGAGATGATTACCTGGCTCATGATATAGTTCAGGTATTCAATGAGCGCATCCGAACTGAACGATAACTCGGGTGCCTGGGTGACAAGTTGCTCTTTTTCAAATAAAAGACTTAAAAAAGGCACAAGCAAGGCAAACGTGAAAAGGGAAAAAACGATGGTTAGCAGATTAAATAAAACGTTTAAGCTTGCATATCCCCAGTATGGCCTTATATGTCCTATAATTCGTAAATAACCTTTCATCTGTCAAAGTAATAAAATAATAACGCTGATTTTTATCAAAAAAGTTCAATGCCTAAATAATTCTCTGGAGTGATCTTCCTGAGCTCTTCCTTAAGTTCCTTCGATATATCTAAATTGTCAATAAACAGGAAAATTGCTTCCTGATCGATATGTTTATTGGTCCTTGTAAGTTCTTTAAGCTGTTCATAGGGATTAGGATAATTCTCCCTTCTTAGTATTGTCTGAATGCCTTCAGCAACCACTGCCCAATTGTCATCGAGGTCATCCTGAAGTTTTTTCTTGTTCAGAATTAACTTGTTCAGGCCTTTAATCAATGATTTAATGGCGATGAGAGTATGCGCGATTGGAACTCCTATGTTCCGGCTAACGGTTGAATCCGTCAGGTCACGCTGCAATCTTGAAACAGGTAATTTCGAAGACAGGTGATCAAAAAGGGCATTAGCGATACCAAGATTACCTTCGGAATTTTCAAAGTCGATAGGATTGACCTTATGTGGCATGGCGGATGATCCTGTCTCTCCTTTTTTGATTTGCTGCTTGAAATAATCCATAGAAATATAGGTCCATATATCTCTGTTTAAATCAATGAGGATAGTGTTTATCCTTTTTAAGTTATCAAAGAGGGCTGCCAGGTTGTCATAATGTTCAATCTGGGTTGTGATTTTTTGTCTTTCCAGTCCTAAAACGTTATTAACAAATTGATCAGCAAAAACAATCCAGTCGATTTGTGAATAAGCGACAAAATGTGCATTAAAATTACCTGTTGCACCGCCAAATTTTGCAGAAAATGGAATTGTTTGCAATAATCCGGTCTGCTGTTTCAGACGCTCAACAAATACATATATTTCTTTGCCCAGCCTTGTGGGTGAAGCCGGCTGTCCATGGGTTCTGGCAAGCATGGGAACATTCTTCCATTCTTTAGCCTTCAGGGTTAATCTATTAAGCAATTCCTGAAAAAGAGGCATTAAAATATCACCGAAGCATAGTTTGATTGCATATGGCACCGCTGTGTTATTTATATCCTGTGAAGTAAGACCAAAATGAATGAATTCACTGTATTGTTTCAATTCAAGTTCATCAAACTTTTTTTTCAGGTAATACTCAACTGCTTTAACATCATGGTTGGTGATCTTTTCAATTTTTTTTACCTCCTCGGCATCTTTAAAAGTGAAATTTCTGCTGATGGCCCGTAGTTCTTCATATCTTGATCTGTCAAAATCCTTTAATTCAGGCAAAGGCAGGTTGCATAGGGCGATAAAGTATTCGATCTCAACAAAAACGCGGTAGTTTATGAAAGCAGCTTCAGAGAGGTAATATGCCAGCGTTTCGGTTTGTTTATGGTACCGGCCATCAACAGGAGAGATGGCACTTACTGATGATAAATCCATATTATTATGTTTTAATACACCAAAATTAGAAAAGTTGAAATAACATACAACAGTTCTTTAAATTATCTTTTCAATAAAGTTATGAAAAAAATTGTTAAACTGTTAAATTGTTAAATAAAGCAGACAAGATAAAAATGCCCGCTGCAATCGTTCAATTCTACTCCCTGTTTTTCGTAAGTCCCGGTAGGGACTATATATTGGTGGATAATAAATTCCGTTGTTAACATAAAGTACCGTTAGGTACGAAATAAATTTGTATCAACAGGTTTTAAAATGTAGCATAAGAAAATGCGCCATATTTTTGTAACTTTATGTTCGAGTTATGCTGAAAACCTATAAGCTTTATTAATAAATTTTAACAGCAAAATATTGAAAAATAACATACATCGTTTTGTGAATAAATTATAACCCTTATCGATCTCTGTGTGAAATATATATTATTAATATACTTATAATCAATATTATAAGCACACTGATTAGTTACTAATGTTAATATATTGTATCAAAGTTAATATATAATTTTAATAAATGTAAAATAAGTTTGACAAATACGTATATTATTTGTATCTTTGCACGTATAAATTGGAATAATATAAATTATGGATACTAAACTTACATTAAAGCTTAACAAAACAATTATTGATAAAGCAAAAGAATACGCGAAGGAAAAAAATATCAGCCTCTCTAAAATGATAGAGAATTATTTACAAGCATTGACTAATAAAGAAAGTGAAGAAATTGAAATTTCTCCATTGGTAGAGAGCCTTATGGGAGTTATTAGTATACAAGAAACAGATCGCAAAAAAGATTACACAGATTATTTATCAGAGAAATATAAATGATGGACAGGATCTTAGTCGACACTAATATTATAATTGACCTTTTATCCAGGCGTAGAGAATTCTATAAACCTGCAAGCAAGCTGTTTACTTTATCTGATAATAAAGAAATTTTACTCGCAATATCTTCATTAACTTTTGCAAATACATTTTATCTGTTGTCAAAGGAATTAGCAACAGTGAAAGTTAAAGAGATTTTAAGAAGATTTAAACTTCTTGTAAAAGTATTGCCAATGGATGATAAAATTATTGATTTGGCTTTAAATTCTGAATTTAAGGATTTTGAAGATGCCATTCAATATTTTACAGCTATAGAGTATAAATTTGACATTATTATAACCAGGAATGTAAAGGATTTTATGTTATCAAAGATTCCGGTAATGACTGCAAGTGATTATTTGGCAATGAAATAATACCTTCTTCTTCTTCCAGTACTTTATCCCTTCCTACAAATATTTAGCTTTTAAGTTTTTTCATGCCTTGGGGTTATCCAAACACTGAAATTGCATTCTTATCATTCAATAATTAGCAATTTTCTCGAAACTGAAAATTGTATTGTCATTAGTGTAATTATATATATGCCGGGGGGATTTTATGTCTGGAATTGTTTC
Organism: Bacteroidales bacterium; assembly: GCA_030606625.1. Classification (GTDB taxonomy): domain Bacteria; phylum Bacteroidota; class Bacteroidia; order Bacteroidales; family B18-G4; genus JAUWGC01. The sequence continues at coordinate 19,545 of JAUWGC010000022.1, forward strand.
TGCAATCCCATTCAATTGTATAATTACCTTGTTCCATATAATTTCGACCGAAGCATATGAAACACTTGCCATTTTTGCAACAATTTGGTACGAAGCTAAAACTTTAGGCCCGCCTGCCATAGCGAAGCGGCGGATAGGCATTTTAGGCACTCTAAACTTTAGGCACTGATTAATTACATATATTTTAAAACCGGCTAAATAAAAGCTAATAAATAATCATTCTTTTAGAACGAACTTCCTTTCCGGCAGTAAGGCTTACTACGAACATCCCTTTACCAACTTCTTCACCGGAATGGTCTTTTCCATCCCATAAAATCACATGCTGGCCTGCTTTAAAAGTGTTATCTGCCAGTGATATTATTTTATTTCCAAACGTTCCATAGATGTCGATATTCACATGGGACGATTCGGGCAATTGAAAAGAAATGTATGTTGAATGGCTGAATGGATTGGGGAAGTTCTGAAAAAGTACGAGTCCGCTTTCATCACGCATATCCATTGAAGGGTAAATTCCGACGGGCTGAGCAGAGAGGTCTTTGTCCATTATTGCAATAAAGGCATCATAATTGCCATTAAAGGATTCATCATATGCTCCTGGTGTAGTTGGAAAATCATTAGAAGAGGCATTTCCTGCAACAATAATATTATCATCTTCAGAAAATATGAGTTCAAGCCCGAAATCATAATAATAACCACCAAGAAAAGTTGAAGCATTTAATCGGCTAAGGTCATCGCTCATTCTTGAAATATATGCATCTGTTTCTCCATTAAAGCTGGTATCATATGAATGCGCTGTCACAGGGAAATTCTCTCCGCCTGCCAACCCGGTAATAAATACATCACCACTGGATGCATCGTACAGTATATCCCGGCATTCATCCCAGTCGCTGCTTCCGAGGAAGGTACAAGCCATTAGATTCTCAAGTTTAGAGTCTAAAAGTCCGGCATACCCATCATAAATACCAAAATTAAAACTTGTATCAAATGCTCCTGGAGTATATGGAAAGTCATAGGAATCTGTAAAACCACATACATAAATATTTCCTGTACTATCGAGATCCATTGAAAAGGCATTATCATGGTGATTACCTCCAATAAAAGTAGATGCCAATAAAGTGTCCAGGTCATTGCCAAGTATAGAGATGTAAGCATCACTATGTCCGTTGAATGTAGGGTCATATGCATTAGGTGTAGCATGAAAGTTAGGTGACCCGGTATTACCGCATATGCATATATTATTATTACGGTCAATGATCAGGTCAATTACCTGTTCCCAGGCAGATCCGCCAAAATAGGTTGATGAAAGAAGTTCCGACAAATCTCCCGGTAGTTTTGAAATGAATACGTCGTTGGCATTATCAAGGCCCCCTGTTGTACTGTATGCATTTGGTGTTACGGGGAAATCTCCTGATAGTGTTCCTCCTGTAACAATAATATTTCCATTGGTATCAATGGCCATTCTGGCATGGTGGAAGCGTTCCGATAATGAACCTCCAAGAAATGTTGAAGCCACCAGTTCATCCAGGTCCGGACTAAAGATTGAAATGAAGATATCCCCTTGTCCGTATTCGTTATCATTATAGGTCTGGTCGTAAGCTCCCTCTGTGGTTGGAAAATCAGTAGAGGTGGTAAAACCGGTAATACAAATATTCCCGTTTTCGTCAATTACGATTGATGAAGCACAGTCCTCGTTTGATCCTCCGATATAAGTAGAAGCCCTCAGATATGACAAAGTTGAGTCAAGCCTGGCAACGAATGACTCGGATGGTCCGCCTGCATAATTAGGTTGATATGCCCCTGGTGTGACAGGGAAATCGTTAGATTCTGTCGCGCCACAGATGTAGATATCCCCGTTTGGATGCATGACAAAGCCAAGTTGGTCGATATCTGTAACGAATAATTCTGCCGATCCTCCACCAAGGAAAGTGGAAACAATCAGGGCTTTGGAAGAGGATGATGATTGCGAATAGGTTTTATCGCAGAATAAGTAAACCAACATCAGTAAAGAAGTAAATAATAAAATCTTTCTAAAATACATTTTCAAGAGTAAATGATGTGTATCCATAGTAGAATTAGTTTAGAAACTATTTAATTGTAATTAGAGTCTACTGAAATTCTATTAACATATTTATTGTTAATAACTTGTAAGGGTTTTATGAGGTCTAAATGCAAGGAAATTCCTATATTTATATTAAAACCCTTGCATTTATGTTACGATATACATCAAAAAACCAGCTATCCATTATTAACTTTTCAATGCCATTTGAAGGGAAGTTAGATGAAGAAAACAGATGGGTAAAATTAAGCAGTATCATTCCCTGGGATGAGTTGGCAAGTATTTATGGTCGAAGTTTTTCGAAGGACAAAGGCAAACAAAGTATTGATGCGCGGATAATCATAGGAGCACTGATCATTAAACATAAGATGGAGATAAGTGACGAAGAAGTCATTCTGGCCATTCAAGAAAATGTTTATTTGCAGTACTTTATTGGATTGAAACGATTTACGACTAAACCTGTATTTGATTCATCTTTGTTTGTTGAGGTACGCAAAAGAATGGGCAAAGAAAGCTTTGATGAATTTAACGAAATAGTGATTAGCAAAGCTAATGAGAGTAAACCAAAAACAAAGAAGAAAACTTCCGGGCAAAAAGACCAGGAAGATCAAACAAAACATTCAGCGGGAGAAGATGATAATAAAATAAAAAGTGTAAAGAATCAAGAGGCCCCAACAGGTAATTCAGGCATATTAAAGCTTGATGCTACTGTGGCAGATCAACAGATAAAATATCCTACGGATTTATCACTGCTAAACCAGGGTCGTCTT
>JAUWGC010000024.1 GCA_030606625.1 Bacteroidales bacterium
ATCAAAACAATAGAATAGTATTAAAAGCATATCTGGACGGTTCACGGGCGATTGAAACCAAATTTGGCTTTAATGATAATGCAACAACAGGTTTCGATATGGCATTCGACGGACATCATTTTAGTTTTACCACTATTGCAAACATGTATTCATTTGTGGGAGACGACAAAATGTCCACCAATTTCCTGCCTTTCCCGGTGCAGGAAGCATTGGTTATTCCTGTATACTTTGTACCCTATCAGAACAGGGATTATTCGATGAAAGCCGAAGGCATCGAAACTTTGAATGACAATATTGGAATCTACCTGGAAGACCTGTTAACAAGTCAAACCATTGATCTGCGTAATATTGAGTACTATGATTTTACTGCATCTCAAGGTGATGACCCGGATCGTTTTCTCCTTCACTTCAAATCGATGGCCGGGGTTAATGAATTAATGAATAAAGATGACATCTCTATTTATTCTGTTAACAAGGTATTGTATATCAATGCAAAACATCCAATTGAAGGAGATGTTACCGTTTGTAATACGATAGGTCAGGTAGTTGCAAAGAAACAACTGAATGGCGAAACATTCAGCCAGTTTAAACTTAATGTTGTACAGGGAGTTTATATAGTGAATATTATTTCCCAAAGTGCAACTTATACGGAGAAAGTATTTGTGAAATAGAGGTTGTAGGTTGTAAGTTCAATGAACAATGAATAACAATGAATAACAATGAATAACCATCAATAACTATCAATAACTAATAGCTGACAACTAACATGCTATAAATTGAATTTTAAAGCAAACAGAAATGAAAATACGAACTATTATATTCTCCATAATATTATTCTTAATGGTATCTCCAATTGTGATAAATCACACGATTGCAAGTGAACCACCGCCACCGCCACCGCATGGCAGTTCGGGAGATATCCAGGGAGGTGGAGCTTCAATTGAAAGTGGTACTTTTATTCTTATCGCACTGGGGGGAATATACGGTATGAGAAAACTGTATCAGCGACGGCGAAAATTAATAGATTAATATTTGATGAACCTTTTCCTTACCATTGTTTTCCCGGAATTCACAACAAGTATATACAATCCGGAGTGCAAACCGTCCAGCGGTATTATACCAGGGCTCTGACCCGGTTTACCTTCTTTAATTCTACGGCCGGTCATATCATAGATAAAATACCGTTGTGATGAAGAGCCTTTCCATCCTTCAATCCGGATATACGAATTGGCGGGATTGGGAAAGATCCTTAGCCGTATTTGCTCAGTAACAGCCTCATTCAAATTAGAGAAACTGCCACCATTGCAAGGGGTAGAATCGTTCAGGAAATAGGTAAATATCTTATCGATCCTTTCCTTTAAAATGTTTATTGCTGAAAAATTACCGGCGTTTTCATGATCCCTGGCAAAGACAAAAGCAATATCCATCTCCTGCTTATCTCCGGGATGGAATGTGAACGGGCCTGATGAAAGTATGCCCCTGCGATCATAGGGCTCGTGTTCTTCTGTCTCTTCCAGCCAAAGATAGCCTGGTTGATTATAGGGTGGATTGGGGCTGTTACATTCGAGGCCCCAGTGTATCGTATCCGAATTACCGGGATACATGAAACGGCATTCAGGGCCAACCGAAAAGCCAGTATAACCATACCCTCCGTACTGCAAGTGGCTTCCGTCTTTCCAGATGGATTGCAACATCCCATAGTAATCTGGTGCAATTCGTGGATCACCGTTGATGGGATTGCCACTATTGTTAGGAAAAATGGCCCCGGTCATTCCAAGCCTTTCGTTATCCGCAATCCCGTCTTCAAAATGAATTCCGTTAATACTATAGTCGCACAATGGATATCCGAAGTCATCGGTTTTGGGGTTATCCTGGCCATCATGATCCATTAACGGGCCTCCGAGTAAGGTAGCCGACTGTGCAGGGGGATGATCGTTGTAATGCAGAGGATTCGGTTCTGTTCCTCCATCAAATGGATCACCGTTATAACCAATGACTGAACTGCGCTGTACATCACAAGACATGTAATCATCCCAGGCATACCCTATATCTATATCGTTAAATGTGCCCAGGTATACGTTTGAATAGGTCGTATCCGACAGATTCAACACATCATAATGAAGAAAAACGGAATGGTACAGGGCAGAATCAACAGGGCAGTCAAAGGCATATGCCATTCCGCGAATCTCTATACCTAAGGGCCTGCCGTTTGTTTCTGTATGTACATCCCTGGCATCGTTAAAAACAAAAAACAGAGCCTGGTCTCCCCTGATAATAGGGCAATCACCATTAAATGGGTTATAGAGTTCATCGCCGTTATAATCATGGAAGGGGGCAATGAAATGCTGCTGTCCGTTACCGGTATCACCATTCCCGGGCCATGTAAGAATGTCCTCGATGGGCTTATATCCCTCTTTCCACCAGTTATTGCGGTGATAATCAACATCTGATTTATTAAGCTTCCATACTTTTCTCCATTTGAGGTCATAAATACTATCATAGTTGCCGGAAACCGGGCCTGTCCAGAAATCAGTACCAATCTGCCGGTAACGTTCTCCGGCCAAATGAAGCCCGTCATTTTCGTCCAGGCCACCGATCCAGAATGAGTTGATGAAAAAAGTAGACTTACGGGTATGTTTTGGCACATAAAAGTGACCGGGTCTATGTGATGTTGCATCCCAAAAATGACTTCCCCATGCATAAAATGTTGCACTAATATTGGAAATATCAAGAGAATCAAAAATGGAGATATCATTATTGTTATTTGTTATATCAACAATCAGGTAGCCTTTCTCCGAATACAATCCGTTATTAATATCATAGATAACGTAAGTGACACTGTCTATTCCGTAAAAATTAATGTCTGAAGAATAGGTGATGGTATTGTCATCATGAGAAACGTGGTTGAATTGAGAAAATGCAATAATAATGACAATAGTATCCCCTTCCTCTCCATAATCATTTAGCAGTACATTCACTGTTACACTGAAACCGGCTACCAAACTAACATGATCATTCTGAATTACAGGTGGTTTTGGCTGCGCCCTGCTGATTAATGAAAATGCAGCCAAAAATAGAACTATTAAAATTTTATATTTCATGATTATCGGTTTTTAATAATGAACTTCCGCTGGCATACATGATTTTTCGTAACGACCTGAATTATATATAATCCTGTTGGAATGGCGGATATATCTGCACTGATCAGATTTTTTCCAGTGGCATACCATGCTGTTTTGCTAAAAACAAGCTGGCCGCCGGTGGAATAAATGTTACATTTAAACTGACCCTCATCATGCCCTGTAAAGAAAATGTTCATGTTCCGTTGTGCAGGGTTAGGAAATAATTCGATAAACATTTCGATTTCATTTTCCTTAACACTTAAGTTAGAGGTTGAATAATATGCTTCCCAGCCATCTTTTGTAATAGATTCATCTGTATTAAACCAGATCAGCATAATTCCGCCGGGTGAAGTCACAGGTGGTGGTATCTGCGTACTTGTAAAATCTCCCAGCAAGGTTATGGGCTGGGTTGTTGGGTCATAGACTTTAAGTCGGTCATAACCATATTCGAGTTCAAAGTGGGTAAAGGTCAATGTGATAGAATCGGCGAAAGGAGGTTCGATCCACCAATAGCATTGGGCATTGTTATGATACTTCTTCGGCCCGCTACCATCACTGAAACAACCTTCCGGTGCAGTGAGGAATGTGGTGTCATTGCAATATTCGGGAAAAACACAGTTGTATTTAAGCTGCCACCCGGGTCTTGTATTTGCTTCATCGGTGGAGAACCGGATAAGGATCTTGTTGGAACCTGAAAGAATGAATGGTGGTAGCTCCTGGCCGGAATATGAACCCAGGACAGGGTATTCCAGGCCCGGGCCATCATATATGGTAACAAAATCAAAATCAGGTTCGGTATCAAAGGAAAGGAATGTCAGTTCAATCGCCATAATAGAATCAAAAGCGGGATCATAAGGATCTATATACCACAGGCATTCAGTTTGGTTCGTGTAATCGTACGGGCCGCTTCCATCATCGATCCATCCCTCAGTCGACGAAAAAGTAATACCGGCATTACAAAAAGGCCCTTTGGTTCCTATATAGGAAATAAACCAGCCTTTTGCGTTCTGTTGGCCATCGCTTTGGAAGTGAACAAGAATGGAATTTCCGGAAGAAGAAAAAGTGCCTGGCAGGCTGGAACCTGAAAAACGTCCCAATACCGGATCACCGATAGTGGGCCCATCGTAAATAGTTAGCCAGTCGTGTTCTTCCTCGGTTATAAAGCTATCAAAGCTCAACATGATGCTGATGATATCAGGCTCATCCGGTGCGATCAGCCAGTAACAATCGGCATTTTCCATGTAGTCATGATGACCACTGCCATCTTCGAATGTACCGGCTATTGCACGAAGTGTATCAATATCCTGGCAATAAACCGGGTAGTCCTGGCCTGGTACAATATTAATGATAGCAGCTTGCTGGCTTGAAAGATTTATGCCTCCTGGTGTAATATTGTCAATATAAAAGTATCCGTCCCATGAACCACCCCATCCAAAGTTAAAATGAAAATAATCATCTCCCTGATAACCATCACAAACAAAGGAATGCCCGGAGAAACTACCCCCGCGGTATAGAATAGGATATCCCTTATCAAGGCTATGCTTCAGGGAATCCGTGAAGTTGATCGAGGGATTGGTCTTCATGATATATTGAATGTTTGAAGAATATTTAAAATAATCAATCAGAGCATCGGCACAATCTTGTGTATATGCTCCCGACCCGTTTACTGAATAGTTCATATCAACCGAAACCCCACAGTGAAATACTAATTCTGCCAAGGCATCCTTATTATAATGATATATGCAGTTTACCATCTCGTCCCAGCGATATGTAGTATTCTGGAAATCAGCGGATATTGTACCATAAATGGTGGATTCATAACTATGGAATCCCTGTCCGTTCTCAGGGTAACGATAATAATACATGACCTGAGCCATAGCTATGGCTACACAGCCGGCATAGGCGCGTCCTCCGGGTCCATCCGGGCAATACAGGTTGTAAGGATAACCCTGATGCCAGAAGGAAAACAATAATGGTTGAACCGGATCGCCCTCAGAAACATTCAGTTCTTGATTGTGTTCCGGAATAATATAATGATCCCAAAACGCCTTAATAAATAAATGCTGCTTAAGGCCGTAGGACTTTGCATAAAGGATCTGTTGCTCGTATGACTTAATCCACCCGTCAATATTTTCAGGTAAGGAGCACCGTGGGAAAAGATTACTGAAAGAATAACCCAATACAGGAATAGTAGTGTTCTCCGCAGAAACAATTACAAATCCAAGGCTGTTGATTTCAAAAATATAATAAATGGTTTTACCATTAATGTTATGAATATATTGATCAGTGATTATTGGATCCACTGATTTATTGCTTAGGAAAAGACTTTCGTGTGTTTTCCAAAAGTTAATGGCTACTATGCTTGCCACAGATCGATCCACATCATCTGCATATCCCTGGTAAATAGATAAGAACAGCAAAATAATAACAGACAAGACTTTCATGCTTTTTGTTTTTGGTTTGATTTACCGGAAAGATAATTAAATATTTGGTGTAATACAATATTTAAAAAGTTAACGGCAGTATTTATTCAGTTTATGGTTTGGGGACGTGAGAGGTGAGAGGTGAGAGGTGAGTTGTGAGAGGTGAGTAAAAATTAGGAATACAAATAATAAATAACAAATAATAAATAAGAAATTAGAAAGTATCACCCCCTCCTCCCTCCTCCTTACTTCCTACTCCCTACTTCTCAACTAACGGTCCTGGCTCTTTCAAAAGGTTTGTTCCTGTCAAATAAATAGCGGTAGGTCACATGGGTTTTATAGATGATAGCCCCGATCTGTTCGCATACTTTCATCATGGCCGGGTTAAAATCACCGATCCAGTTAAGTTCCAGATCTGTATATGGGAAGCCTGGGGCAAAAGCATGTTTTTCAAAAGCCATTATCAACCCGCATTCCAATCCTTTGCCCTGATGTTCGGGAACTATACCAAAAATACGTCCGATTATCCGGTTGATGGATTTCCTGTATTTGAATTCGAAAATAAATCTTAGCTTATTAAACCAGTTGAGCTTTCCGTTAAATTTTTTAAAGATCTGGAAGATATCAGGTATCATGATGAAAAATGCAACAGGCTCATCTTTGTAGTAAGCAAAATAAACAAGGCGGGTATCCAGTGTAGGCTTCATCTGTTTCAATAAGGCCATTGCATGTGCTTTGGAAATTTTCGGGACACCGGCAAATCGTGCCCAGGCCTGGTTGAATATGGTAAGAAAATCCATGGCAAACTTATCGATATTCTTCCAGCTTATCATCTCAAATGAATAATCAGGGTTTTTAAATACACGCTCGGCTTTTTCTTTAATTATAGGGCTTAACCCCTCTCTGTTAATACTGTGATGATAAGTATACTGGTTAAAGTAGTTCCTGAAACCATAAGTTTCAAAAAGATCCTTGTAATAAGGGAAATTATATGGCATATTATATATGGGTTCATGAAATCCATCGACCAGACAACCCCAGAAAACATCGCGTTCGCCAAAATTGATTGGCCCATCCATTGCTTCCATTCCTTTGTCTTTTAACCAGTTGTAACAGGCATCAAATAATATGGATGCAGCTTCCTGGTCATTGATACAGTCAAAAAAACCAAGACCTCCTGTTGGTTGCTTATTCATTAGAGCTGAATCCCTGTCATAAAAAGCTGCTACCCTTCCAACAATTTCTCCTTCATTTTTCCTAAGGATCCAACGAATGGCTTCACCCTTGCGAAATTTCTTATTGGTCGCGGGGTCGAATATCTTTTCAACATCCTTGTCCAAAGGCCTGAACCATTTTTTTTCATGTTTGTAAAGCTGCACTGGAAAATTCAAAAAGTCCCTGACCGTTCTTTTATCCTTAACCTTTATCAGATGAAATGAATTAATTTTTTCCATAAGTATATGATAACCTTTGGATTTATCTGATGATATTTTTTTCGATCATAAGTGGCTTCTAACGGAAACAAAAATAAGAGATATAATTATATTTTTTAAAAACAATTGCTTTTTATCAGGTAATTTTATAGTTTTATCCTTTATTATTTTTGAAACTTAAAAAATATTCAATAAGTATTAACCAAACGAAATTATCATGAAAAAATTTACTATTTCTATTATGATGGTGTTGTTATCATCGATGTTTATTTTAATTCAGGGTTTAAATGCCCAGAATATTATTGTTGTCGACAGGGATGGTAGCTCCTATGGTCCCGATGTATATACGGATTGTTGGCCGCGATTCCAGGCTGCTTTGGATGAAAATGGCTATACCTATACTTACTTCGAGGTTATGGAAGCTGAAGACCCTGGCCCGGACGCAACAACTATGGGTGAACATGATCTGGTAGTATGGTTCACAGGGGAGACCTGGACAGATGGCCAAACTATGCATATTGATGATGAGTTTAACCTGCTCCTGTACCTGACAATGAGTGACGGTAAGCTGTTCCTTTCCGCACAGGATTATTTGTGGGATATATACCCGACATATGGAACATTCACCCCGGGGGAATTTCCGTATGATGAATTAGGTGTTATTTCTGTCACACAGGATGTATGGCATATAGAACATGACCCGGATACCGTCGGTAACGTTGTTGGTGCTCCCGGATCACTGGCAGAAGGTTTTGAATTCCTCGTCAGGGATATATTTACTACTGACGCTGAGGATGGTCTTTACATCGACAGTATCGGAGAACATAATGGCCAGGATCTCTTCTGTATGACTTTACCGGAGCCACAAGGTTGTGCAGCAGCCATTCAGTATGAAACCGATCTATTCAGGACAGTATTTTCAACAGTTTCATTTGCTGCAATTACGGACTCTGATATCCGCACTGACCTAATGGCCGCGATCGTTAACTGGCTTCTGTATGGCGGTTCAGGTACCAGTGATAAATTTGTTAAAGACACCCCATGCCTTATTGTACATCCGAATCCGGCAAGGGATTATGTCAATATCGGATCACCGGATAATATTAATGAACTCTGGATAGTCAACAGCACAGGGCAGGAAATATTTTATGAATCTGTTGATAAAATTCAGACCAGAGTCAGTACTTCATCATTCAAGCCGGGAATGTATATTGTAAGAGCAAAAACAAACAAAGGGATGGTGAGTAACAGGCTAATGATTCAATAAAAGAATGTTTTACGTTAACATTTAAAGCAGCTCGAAAGAGCTGCTTTTTTGTCTTTTGATCAAAAAATAGTTAAATTTGACTTGTATTAATCAAAAATTGAATATTATGATCATCAAACTTTTAAAAATCAAAGGATTAATTGCAGGAATTATTGGTGCACTCCTGATGCTTGGTGGAGTGATTGGATTCTTTGTTGGTTGTGAATTTCTGGGTGTAAGGAATTTTTACAACTGGTTCTTTATTGCTAATAGTTTTCTGATAATAGGCATTTTATGCTTTTTAATCACTATCGTTTATAAAGAAGATAAAAAAGAAACTTAAGAAAAATTGCAAATTCTTCTTTTTAAACCTGGCAAATCAGTGAGACTATGATTTTAAAAGTCGCAGACGCATTAAAATCATTAAGACGAACTGATCCCGCCAATGGCGGGATCTCCGGGTTATATCCCCCATCGCTTGGGGCAATTTATTAACCAACGGGTTAACCCGTTGGTTATTATTGGTACCCTGCTGGTTATTATTGGTACCCTGCTGGGTTATTATTGGTACCCTGCTGGTTGTTATTGACACCCCGCTTGCAGCAGGACAGGCGACTCACGTCTCACGATACTTTGTATTAACTATAGATTATTTAAAACCACAAAACCATGAAAAAAAGATCTATCCTAATTAAAAGCAGCTTTGCTTTTGCTTTGATTTCTTTGACCTTTTGTCTTTTTCTTATCAAGGATCAGACAGGACTTTCCGAAAGAGAGAAATATGAACAATATTTAAACGGTGAATATGACAAAATGCCTGATTGTTCAGAAAAGGAACGTAACAAAATGGCCAAGCCGGACCGTCCGGATCTGGCTGCTATGCAAAATTATTTTATGATAGTTGATCCACAACTGAAAAGGGTCCCGACAGAAAGATTATTGGATGCTTACCTGGAAACCGAAAATATCAGGAAAGAAATTAATTTGAGATCACAAACGACTAACATGCAGTGGAATGGTACAGTTGCCAATATGGGTGGCCGTACCCGTGCAATCATGTATGATCCGAATGATGTCAACGGTAACAAAGTATGGGCTGCCGGTGTGACAAGTGGATTATGGTATTGTAATGACATCACCAATAATATGTATCCCTGGATTCCGGTTGATGACTTCTGGGATAATATTTCCATCAGTTGTATCGTATATGATCCTAACGATCCTCAGACTTTTTATCTTGGCACCGGGGAAGCTGAAACAGCTGTGATCATCTACAGGGAATCTTCGGGTGTAGGGGCCGGCATCATGAAATCCACAGATGGCGGACAAACCTGGAGCATACTACCTTCAACCCAGGACTTCAAATATATTACTGATATTCAGATCAGGGATGAGGACGGAACCAGTGTAATATATGCCGGCGTTGTTTCAGGAATTTACAAGGGACAGGTTCACCAGAGCCTTCCCACAGATGGTCTGTACCGTTCGGAGGATAGCGGGCTGACATGGCAACAGGTGTTACCGGATATTACAGGACTTGATGTTCCTTATGCAGTATCGGAAATCAAGATAGGGATTGATGGTAGAATTTACGTGGGTTCCATGGGAAATGTGAACCTTGAGGGCGGCGCTACCATCTTATACTCAGATGATGGTATACCGGGAACATGGACAAAATATGAAGATATAAAAACCATCATTGAAGCACAGCCGTATTACAATATTCCCGGAAGGGTTGTGCTCGCCACAGCACCTTCTGATGAAAACAGGGTATATGCTTTGTTTGCAGTTGGTTTCACTGAAGGCTTTGTTTATTACAGGGGACGTTATATTATCCGCACGGATAATGCAGGTGAGTCGTGGACTAACCTGACCCTGCCGGATGAAAATTATGCAACTCTTGCATGGCATGCTCTTATGGCTGGCGTTAACCCAAATGACCCTGATGAGGTATACGTGGGAGGCCTTGATGTCTGGAAATCATCAAATGGCGGATGGAACTGGAACCACCTTTCGGATTGGGCTTTAATGTATTATGGAGGAGGTGATGATTATGTTCACGCTGATCAGCATATTGCCCTTTATAAGCCAGGGTCCAGTGATGAGATCCTGTTCGCTACCGACGGAGGTGTATTTTATACTTCAAATGGAACATCAGCTTACCCGGTATTTGAAGAGAAAAATAAAAGCTATAACAGCCTACAGTTTTATACCTGCGCCATATCACCTGTATCCGGGGAAACAAGATATATTGGCGGACTGCAGGATAATGGCACTCTCTTTTATACAGGCACTCCGCTTGATATCAACGATATGATCGATGGAGGAGATGGAGCATACTGCTTCTGGGATAAAAACGAACCGCATATCTTTATCACTTCTGTTTATTACAACAGGTATAGTGTCTTTCTCTGGGATAATTATTATGATAATGCAGGTGAGTACAGCGGAACCTTCATTTGTCCGGCAGATTATGATTATAAACTGAATGCCATATATGCCAATGCAACTACTTTCTTTGGAAGTTATGCGGACAGGTTGTTACGCTCAAGCGGCATCCCTTATAACATCGGTAATAATTACATATTCTTAAATACAGGCTCAACTGTTCCATTTTCACATGTTAAGTATTCACCATATTCACCGAATGGAACTGCTACCCTTTTTGTAGGATCACATTCAGGGAGAATATTTAAGGTGGAGAATGCACAAGCATCGCCCACGGTAACGGAAATTACCGGAAGCACCTTCCCGATCGCATACATTTCCTGTGTTGACATTGGCGGATCTGAAGACACTCTGCTTGTCACATTCTCAAACTATGGAGTTACAAGTGTGTGGCAAACATATGATGGTGGTACAACCTGGAGTGAAAAGCAGGGTAACCTGCCCGATATGCCGGTGAGATGGGCTATTTATCATCCTGATAACTCGCAGCAGGCATTGCTGGCAACAGAGATCGGTGTTTGGGCAACAAATCAGTTACACCTTGATGATCCTTACTGGGAACCTGCAGTGGACGGATTGGCCAATGTCAGGGTGGATATGCTGAAACTCAGGGAATCAGATAATACTGTACTTGCCGCCACGCATGGAAGAGGCTTGTTTACAGCAACCTATGAATATGATCCACATACTTCGGTTGATGAACTGAGTGAAAATGACTTGCAGGTTTATCCCAATCCTACGTCAGGTAAATTCAGGCTGACAATCAATAAACAGGATCCGGGTAACTTACAGGTGAAGTTGATGGATATGACAGGGAAGATAATTATGGAAAGCATGGAAAATCAATTCACCGGCCGGTATGTACAGGATTTTGACATCTCATCTTATGCCAAAGGAACCTATATATTGCAGGTGACGGATGGGAGACGCAAGCTGAACAGGAAAATAATTTTTCAGTGACCAGTGACCAGTGACCAGTGATCAGTAAGATTGCAGATTGCCGACTGTCGACTGTCAACTGTCAACTTCTCCTAAGATAATTTTGATATATATAAAATACTGAATATCTATAACAAAATTTGACATTAGTCAGAATCCTACAAAAAGGCTCACTATATGAGAAAGACGATATTTATAATAGGATTAATATTTTTTTCCTTACAGGGATATTCTCAAAAAAGTTTAGTAGGAAAACCAGCCCCAAAAATTGAAATTGATAACTGGATTTATCCCAAAATTCAAGTGGCTGATTGGCAAACAAAACAAATTCCGGAGAATTTGGAAGGAAAAATAGTTGTTTTGGATTTTTGGTTTACGCATTGCGCACCATGCGTAGCTTCTATTCCGGAACTAAATTCTATAGCAAGACAATTTCCCGAAATAGTCTTTCTTTCTGTTTCTTTTGAAAAAGAAGAAGTTATAAACAACTTTCTGAATAAAATGGTAATGTACTACCCAGTGGGTTCTGACCCTGAAAAGAAAACGATTAAAGCTTTTGGGGTAAGTAGCTATCCGGAAACATTCCTTATTGATAAAAACGGAATTATTCAATGGCAAGGTAGTCCATTTCATTTAACTGGAAAAGTTTTGAATGAATTCATGGGGCGAGAAGAAAAAAAAATAAGCCTTAGATTGAACAACCGTGAAATTCCATCGAAGAATTATGCATATTCATTTACCATTCAAAAGCATAATCTTGAAATGGGACAATCAACATATTATCATTTTAATCCATTTGATATTAATGTTTTCAACAAAGACCTGGAAAATATGCTCCAGGTTTTTTATGGGATTAATAAATCCAGAATTTTATCGGATGATTCAACACTTCTAAAAACAACATATGATTTAACCCTAAAAGCAGACAAAGAAATTACAACAGAAGCTAATTGTGTGGAAATGTTGAAATATCTATTACCCGAACAACTCGAAATGACAATAAAAAAAGTCAGTAAAGACACCCTTGTAAACATAATACGAATTGAGAATGACTCGTTATTAAATCTACACATTTCAGATTATAAATATTTTTTTACCTCTGTCAGATATGGCAATTGGGAAGCAAAAGGAGCAAAGTTGGAAAATCTTGTAGATTTTATTGAAAATGAATACAATATACTGGTTGCCTTAGATCAGCAAGATGATAGAAAATTTGAATTTTTAATTCCAATCAAAGACTTAGAAAAATTTAAAGAAAAATTATTTAAGGATTATGGATTAATTATTTATAGCGAAAAACAAAAAACTGATTTTTGGAAAATAAATCAAAAAAAAGTTCATTAAAATCGCGGATGATCCGCTTTTGTTTTTTAGTTATGACATCTCAAATTCCTTCAGTTAATTATCTATTAAATGATTTTTTATTTTAGATAAACGCTCTTTACTTTCATATGGTCTAACAAATAGATTGTAATCTTCTTCAGATAAGCTTGATATATCTTTAATATTATCTTCAACAACATTCATTTTAGTTTTTAATTTATCACAATCAAAATCGGGACATTGGGCACAATTGTCAATTTTTTTGTTAAACACACACAATCTAACAAGACAATCTTTTTCACCTTCATCAAAACATCCCTTACAACTTTTAATTTCTTCGGGCGAAATTTGAGAATTAAAATATTTCAAATAGCCGTTGCTAAGCTTTTGTCTGTCAATATTAGCAATATTTTTGTAATATACTGGACACAGGTCACATCTATATCCGCATGATGCTATGATTTCTACCATATCACTATGTCTCTTTTTTTGATTAATAAAACATTGCAGCTTCTGCCGACTGTCAACTGTCGACTTCCTACTCCCCTCTCTTACATATCCGAGTTTGCGAAATTAATTAATAATTTCCTATTTTTGTATAAAGGATATATCCTGAAAGTTTAATGTATGGATTTAATTACTCCTAAAGATCTGTTAAGTGCGAATAGGAATCTTAGATATCTGGGCGGTGAGTATTTTGCAAGATTATTAATGAAAATACTTAAACTTAGCGAATTAAATGACAGGTATAAAACTTTCGCGCATTTAAATGGTTTGGAATTTATTGATACCGTAATAAAAGAAATAGGCTTTGAATATGAGATCAGCGAAGAAGATATCGAACGTATACCGAAAGAAAATTCCTTTATCTCTATTTCAAACCATCCGTATGGTGGTGTAGATGGCCTGTTGCTGATGAAGATCATGGGAACGGCCAGGCCGGAATTTAAGATACTGGTAAATTTTCTGTTGACCAAGTTTGAACCGGTAGAGGATTTTTTCCTGCCGGTTAATCCGTTTGAAACCCATAAAGACGTCAGGTCTTCCTTTTCGGGATTAAAAGAAGCATTCAATCACCTCCATAACGGATTTCCTCTTGGAATTTATCCTTCAGGTGAAGTATCTTCTTATCAGTTTGATAAAAGAATGATCACAGATCGAAAATGGCAGTATTCTGTGATCAAATTCATTAAAAAGGCAAAGGTTCCTGTTGTTCCTATCTATTTTGACGGACATAACAGTACTCTTTTTCAATTGTTGGGATTCATCCATCCTGTTTTGCGAACAGTCAAGCTGCCTTCTGAATTGTTTAATAAACAAGGTAAGATGGTGAGGGTCAGAATAGGAAATCCTATACCGGTAAAGGATCAGGAGCAATTTAGTGATATAAATGATTATGGTAAATATTTAAGAACAAAAACTTGTGGGTTGGGAATTTCCTTCAGACAAAAAAGGGCAAAGACATATGTACTGAAGGAGGTTGAGGACGTTATTGATCCGGTTTCTTCATCGGATATAGAAAAAGAAGTTGAACAAATCCGGGATGAGCATTTGCTATTCAGATTGCAGGAATACAGCATCTTTTGTGTTCTTACAAGAAAAATACCAGATATTATAAGGGAAATTGGAAGGCTGCGGGAGATCACGTACAGAGAAGTGGGCGGAGGTACTAATAAAAGCATGGATATTGATGAGTTTGATACCTATTTTGAACAGCTTTTTATATGGGATAATGAGGCGAAAAAAATAGCTGGTGGTTACCGTATTGGCAAAGGAAGAAATATTCTGAAAGAATATGGCATAAAAGGGTTTTATATCCAGACCTTATTCCGGATTGGCCAGCAAATGATTCCCATCCTGAATGAAACCATAGAACTGGGACGTTCTTTTATTGTGAAGGAATACCAAAAGAAAATATTCTCTTTGTTCTTGTTATGGAAAGGTATCCTTTATGTATTATTGAAACATCCGGAATACAGGTATCTAATAGGCCCGGTAAGTATTAGCAGTACATTTACAGATTTGTCAAAGGCTTTGACGGTTGAATTTATAAAGGCCAATTATTTTAATTATGAACTTGCAGAATACATTAAACCAAGGAAAGAATTCAGATATAAAATAGACAAGACTATCAACATGGAAGCCTTTCTCAGAGATACGGAAAATGACACCGGGAAACTTGACAGATTTATTCAGGATATCGACCCCAGCTTCAGAACCCCGGTATTGCTCAAGAAATATTTTAATCTGAATGCAGAGATTTTGGGTTTTAATATTGATCAGAAATTTAATAATTGCCTTGACGGGCTTATGATCCTCGATCTGCTGGATGTCCCTATGAACACTATTGAAGGATTATCAAAAGAGATCAATGATAGTTCGATTCTTGAGAGATTTAAGAAGTAGAATGTGAAAAGTGAAAAGTGAAAAGTGAAATGTGTTTAGTTTCAATGTTCACGATTCACGAGCTATCTTATATGCAGCTATTTTTCTATAATAGATTCTTCCTCAATAGTAACAATAACCTTTGCTTCAGCAGGAACTGGCTTGGTTGTAATGATTGTTAACTCGTCGATGATGTTCTGTGCTCCTGCCAACTTGTCGATGACAAACAATACATAGCGAATATCGACATTAATGGTTCTTTGCAGTTCGGGCTCAAATGCGATATCTCCGCTCATAGCTTCCCAGTTGCCATCAAAGGCAATTCCTATCAATTCTCCGTGACCGTTGATAACAGGGCTTCCTGAATTACCTCCGGTGATGTCATTGGTGGTCAGAAAGCAGGTGATCATCCTTTTTTCACCATCGATCACTTCACCATAAGGCCCGAAATCTTTATTTTTGAAAAGCTCTTTTAGTTTTTCATCAACAATGAACTCATCATTTGACGGATCTTCTTTTTCCATAACACCTCTAAGAGAAGTATAATAATCATAATGGACAGCGTCGGCAGCAAAGTAATCCAAAACTGTTCCATAGGACAGGCGCATAGTGGAATTGGCATCGGGGTAGAACACTTTGTCCGGCATCATTTCTCTCAGGCCGGCAATAAATAAACGGTCGTTTTCTCTTAATTTACTCTGGGCTTTCCGGTAAGTTGCGCCGGCTTTTGCCATTGGTGCTATAAATGCGTTGGACAGTTGGTAAGCCGGGTCTTTATTAAGAGTTTTGAATTTTGGATGGTCAAGGAAAGCTTCTACCTTTTCTTCACTGGTAAATATTGAATTATTGAAGACATAAGTTGCCAGATCATGGAAGTTGCCATCAAAATCATCAACCATATCGATGAAATATTCCGGTAAAAAATCCTTTGGTATATCTTCATAATATATCTTGAACAGGGCAGCCATGACTTTTTCGTCCATTATTGCACTATAATTCTTGAAATGCTGTGGGGCGGCCTCTTTCAATTCAGTAGCTGTTTCTTCAATAATCGTTTTGTTTTGCTTTTCTTTAAGCATGCCATGTAATTGAGCGAATTGCCGGGTATAAGGCAGGATCTCCGGCCCTCTGGAAGCAGCTAAAACAGTATAGATAAGTTTGGGGAAGTACTGTCCCGCTTCTTCATAGGCCTCAGAAATATTTTTAAACACATCACCATATTTCTCTTTTCTTTCAGGATCTGCTTCGACCCATTTCTGGAATTTATCTTCAATTATTTTCTTCTTGTCATACACCTTAAGTCTTTTCAGCCCTCTTTCCATGCCTATAAATAGTTTCCATCCATTGGAAATACCGAAATATTTAGAAGCATATTTGATTTTGAGCTCTTTGTTAGTAGCCATATCTTCTTTCCATGCATCGAGTTTAACTCCGAATATCTTAATAAGATATGGGTAATAATTGTCAAGTTTGAATTTAATGCCGTAGGAAGTCATATACCGTTCTGTACCACCGGGATAACCCCAGATCATGGCAAAATCGCCTTTATTATATCCTGTAATAGAAATGGGCATGAAATGTTTAGGTTTAAGAGGGATATTATCTTCAGAATAATCTGCGGGTGAGCCATCCGGTGCCATATAGACACGGAAAATACTAAAATCTCCCGTATGCCTTGGCCACATCCAGTTATCCGTATCACCACCGAATTTGCCAATAGAGGACGGAGGTGCTCCAACCAGTCTGACATCCCTGTGGACCAAATAAACAAAAAGATAATATTCATTTCCACCATAAAAACTTCTGACGGTAACATGGTATTTATCATCCTCGGTTTCCCTGTTCTTTAACCTTTTTGAAATTTCCTGGACTTTTGCTGACCTTTCTTGTTCAGTCATGGTGTCAGAAAGGAACGGGATGATGCTGTCAGTAACATTAGCCATTCGCACGAAGAAAGAAGCTGATAAACCTTCATTAGGCAGTTCCTCTTCTTTGCTCGTTGCCCAGAAACCGTCAGTCAGATAATCATGTTCAAGTGAACTGTGAATCTGAATGAAATTGAATCCGCAGTGATGGTTTGTGAAGATCAATCCTTCATCAGATACGACTTCTGCAGTGCAGAAATAACCATTTGGTGCACTGCCTCTTGAAAGGCCTACAATGGCATCTTTAAGGCTGGAATTATTAATGCTGTAAATCTCCTCAGCCGTTAACTGCAATCCCATCTCCTGCATGTCAACATAGTTCAGTCGTTCAACAAAGATAGGTAGCCACATTCCCTCGTCAGGTGGGGTAATTGCCCCGGAGCGGAAACTAATTGAAAGAAATAATAAAGCTAATAAAAGTAATCTTTTCATTTTAATGAATATTTAAATTAGTGATTGATTTATTTGTATTATGATTGTTGTCTAGTCACTGATCACTGGTCACTGGTCACTTATCACTATATCAATACCTTGTTCAAATACGATATCCACAGGGATATTAGCGTCGTTTAGCCTGTCAAGGTCAGCTTGCAGTTGAGGCATGATAATAGCCTTTTCTTCAACCCATTTTTTGGCGCCTTCATAATCTCCGTTGCCCTGGATATAAATGATCTTTTGTATCAGGCTGATCGTGGCTTCTGTCATCTTTTCGAAATTTACCGTGTAAGTACCATCCTCATTCCTTGTGAATGCATCTTGCTCATTAAAATAATTAAAGCGCATCATGTTGGCTTTTCCATGTGAACTGGCGGCACCAAAACGGCTGGAGCGAAAAATACCTGCAAAGAATGTCACATAATTATCCATTACTTCTCCTTCTGTAAGCTCGCCCATTTCATAGAGTTTGGTAACTAAGTATAATCCGAGAATATCTGCTTTGCTCTCTTCAATTGCTGAGTATTGTTCCTTGAGTGTATTACGTACAGTACCTTTACCGTTGATAGTATTTTTTATGCCCATTGCATGGCCGACTTCATGAAACATAGTGTTTTCAAAGAATGCAGTGAAGGTAATATATTGATGTTGAACAGGGTCAATCAGTAGTTCGGATATAGGTACAAGGATCTTATCGAATTTCGCTTTCATGGCATTTTTCAGCTGAAGTTTCCGTGAACCGTATTTAAGGTGTACTTCTTCATCATTGGGAAGGTTAATAGCGATGGTTTTACTTCCTGCATTGCAGTCACCAGCATAAAAAACAGCATCATAAGCATTCATATCAGCCTTTGAACCGGGTATTTCCTGCTTGTATTCGTCTTTAACAGGAAGTCCTTTCTGAAGATCGGGAAGCATTGCAGAGAATTTTTCGAGTTTTTTGCTCCATTCAATATCTTTCAGTAAAACAAATGATTCATAAGCAGCTTTGTAGCCAAACAATGCATCTTCATAATTTTCGATCGGGCCAACAACAAAATCAATATTAGAGGTTTTCATTTCCATCCAGGCAAAATCGCTGGGTTGATAATCATCGGTCAGTAATGCATCAGCACGCATATCGAGGTATTTCTTCAGTCCCGGGTCTTCAGCCAGTTCTGCCGCTTCTTTTATAAGTTTGGCAGCCTTACTGACCTGGCTTGCATAGGCTTCATGATACCAGACAGTTTTAAGGGATCCGTTTTCATTTCGCCGGATTAAAGTGTACTGACTTATTTTATCCGGGTCATCGAAAGCTTCAAATTCATCCTTAGTCATATCTGCGGGATAAAAATTAGCTCCTTTTGGCTTTTCGCTAATGCCCTGTATAAAAGGTTTGTTGTTGTTTAAACGGTTCCATGGGCCATAATTGATCATAGCAAATTCCCTGGTTGAATCATCAGGTATCCTGATCAGGAAATCCTGCTTGTTTCCAATGGCCTGATTCCAGAATAGTCCATCCATGATACCGGCGATCTCGAACAATTTAACAAGTAATTGTTTTTCTTTTTCGGTAAGATGGCTAATATTAGCAGTTAATTCAACAGGGGAATAAATCGCAAGCCTTTCGCTGATAAGTTCGTTTGAGACGGGGTTAAGCGTAATTTCAGCGGGAATGATCCCCTGGCGGGCGATTTCAGTTTCTTCTGCGGTTTTTTCACTGGGTGCACAACCCGTGATGAAGGCTATACATGAAATAACCATAATGGGTAAAGTAATTTTTTTAATCATTTTAAACTGGTTTTAAATAATTTCTCTGTACGAAATTAAGAATATTATTTAAAAGATAAGGATGATGAAGTTTATTTTGGTTCTAAGCAAAATGGGAAATTCATCATCTGCTTATATGATAATAGCTCAGAAAATCCAGTTCTGTTTACATTCTACGTTCCGGGATCTTAATTTTATCATCCTTGGTCACACCCGATTTGACCTCTACATTGATGCCATCGGACAGTCCGAGTTCCACCATTCTCTTTTCAAATATCTGGGGTTCTGTTTCAACTTCCACAAAGGCCGAATCATTATCAAATTGCAAAAGGCTTTCCAGGATAGCCAGTACGGTGTCTGTCCTGGCCAAAACGATATCGGCATTTGCACTGTAACCGGCCCTGACAAAATAATCCGTTTTCAGTTCCACATCGGCCTTGATCTCAAACTGGATAGCTCCGTTTTCCTCAACACCTTTGGGTGAAATATGTTCCAGTGTTGCATCAAAAGTAATGTCTTCTATGGCACCGATTGAAAGTATCAGTGGCATGCCTTCCCTGATCTTTCCAACCTCAGTTTCATCGATATTTCCTTCAAAGATCATCTCGCCCATATCGGCAATTGAAGCTATGGTTGTTCCATCATTAAATGTATTACTTTCGATAACGGAGTTGCCTTCCTCAACAGGGACATCCAGTACCATGCCATTGATCGTAGAACGTATCAATGTGTTGGTTGGCTGGCCCGATGTCTTGGTCTGACCTTCTCGGATCAGTTGAAGGTTGTTTTCAGCAGCTTCAAGTTCTTCCCGGGCATTGGTATAAGCCACTTCATAATCTTCAAAATCAGCCTTCGGGACCACACCTTTGTCATAAAGATCTTTCTGGCGGAGATAATCACGCTTAGCATCTTCCAGATTGATCTTTGCCCGGTTTAGCCGCGATTGGGCATTGTTCAGGTTAACCATGTTCGGAATGATTTGAACCTTGGCGATAATATCCCCTTTTTTGATATCTTGCCCAGGTTCAACGTAAATTGACTCAATAATCCCGGAAACCTTGGGTTTGATCTCAATTTCTTTACGGGGAACCACAGAACCTGTAGCTACGGTTTTCTTGATAATGGGCATTTCTATTGGGGAAGCCGTTTCATAAATAATGGGTTTTTCCTTTGACTTTCCATAAAGGAAAATAATCGTATAAATAAAAATGCCAATGATTATTACAGTGATCAGGATCTTGAAAAATGTTTTCATGGTTTTATGTATTGTTTAGTTTTTTAAAATATTATTCGTCCCTTAGTGCATCAATGGGTTTTATGCTCACAGCCCTTCGGGCAGGAATAAAGCCTGCAATTACTCCTGAAAGCACAAGGATAAAAATAGCTTTCATGGCAACATTGAAATTAATCTCAGGATTGGCAAACATACCTGTATCAGCGCCGTATTTTATAAGCAGATAGTTGACAAGCTCGACAAGGCCGACGCCAAGTACCAAGCCAATATAACCGGCCAGCGCTGTGAGGAAGACAGATTCAATGATGATCTGGCTGGTAATATTAAAAGGTGTTGCGCCGATAGCTCTCTGGATACCGATTTCTTTGGTTCTTTCCTTCACAATGATAAGCATGATGTTGCTGACGCCAATGATACCGGCCAGCAATGTGCCGATACCTACTATCCAGATAAGACCGTTAATGCCGTTAAAAAGCCTTGTCATCTTGTTGAATTCCTCCTCAACATTAAATGACCCTATGGCACGCTCATCTTCAGGTGCGATACTGTGCCTTGATTTCAATAATTCTTTTGCCTTTTCTTCAACTGAGGATGCGGGAACGTTCTTTTCAGATGTTATGGAATACCATCCTACGATATCCCCGAAATTATATGTTTGCTGAAGTGTTGTAAAAGGCAGAAAAATTACCTGATTTTCCCATTCTGCTCTTCTTGCTGTCTTTTTACTACGGGAAACCCCGATAACTTTAAAGTAAACACCTTGTATACGAAGGTATTCACCGATAGGGTCTTCCTCAGGTTTGAACATTTCATTCTTAACCCGTTCCCCGATTACCGTTACTTTCCTTTTTTCAATAATATCAAGTTCATTAATGAATCTTCCGGAGACGATATACATGGGGTCAATAAGATTATATTCAGGATAATCTCCCTGAATGGTAAAGTTGCCGGTTCGCTCACCACGTACAACATTGTTGGTGCCCTCAGAACTCCAGCCTCTTATCCTTGGAGCAATATGTTCGATTTCCGGTATATTATTAAGCAATGCCTCCGTATCTGAATTTCTGAAATTGAAGGATCTTCCCCTGGGGAAACCCTTGTATGGAATTGTTGTTTGCTGTGTCCAAAGGAAT
>JAUWGC010000034.1 GCA_030606625.1 Bacteroidales bacterium
TACCGCCATCAGAAAAGACATGCGTGGCATGTGGAATAGTGGATGTATTATTTGAACCGGACGCCAGATCACCGAAATCCCATTCTATAAAAACAGGTTCGGGAAAGAACCAGGGATCGAAGTAAAAAGTATCGCTTTCGCAGATGCCTTCGTAATCAAAACGGAACAAAAAGTCAACTGCAAAATTGACAAAACAAAGATTTGTATTTCCTTGAGTAAGCGTGAATACATTGGGTTGATAGTTGCATGCAATACCTTGCTTTTCGGGTTTATGAATGATTCCCACATATCTGTTAACAGGAATTGAAACACGTGGGGATTTATTAAATAAATAAATTTTCCCATCAGATGCTAACTGTATGTGCATACCCTGACCCTCTCCAATTTTGATAATAGATTGTTCAAAAAGAACTGAATCTTCAATATACTGCATATCTAGTTGAAAAACATGGTGTGTTGAATCTGAATTCAAGTGTCCTGAGAGATACATGTATTTGGAACATGGTGAGAAATCGCAATTATAAGTTGCAAAGTATGTATAAGGCGGTACAAGATCCCTTAATCTAAAACTGGATAAATACTCAATAACCCCTGTCTCATTGTCAAACTTGCAAAGCTCAACATTAGGGCGAAAACAAGTTGCAAAATATTTTTTATCGTAAGAAAACTTCATAAACCCCATTCTGTCACTACCTAGGTCATCCTTGTTAGGTGCGGGACTTAAAACAGGTTGTGGGTTCACTCCCTCAGAGGTTACAAGGAAAGCAGCAAATTTATCTTCGTGATATTTCCTTGTAATTACCCAGTAATCTTCTTTGTTTTTTAGATATACAGCAGCAATTTGATCAGCAGCATCATAACCGGCAGTAAGTGTATCAAAGCCTAGCACTTCTCCTAACCCGTTATTGCTATTCATATTAATTATATAATAAAACATTGGATTAGGATAACGATGCATACGTGCAGTAAAAATATAGAACAAACTATCAGAACCTGGCTTTGGCAGGCATATTGCAGACTGTGCACCTTGCTCCCATCCACTACCTAAAGCACCAATTACCATTGATTCATGGTTTTTATTCCATACCGAATCACCGTTCGAATAAAAAAGTAGATTTCCATTTGTGTCGCTCATTACGGAAGTAGCTCCCCAACCGGTGTTAGTAATTGGGCATGAAGTTTCTTCAACGGGAACTCCACTATTGAAGTCCAATCCGATATAAGTGCTAAAATACCAGAAATTGGTTCGTTTGTTAGGTTGGGAATATCCATTTAGTCCAATAATCAGGAAAAGGATAATTATGCTTAATAGTATCGGTGATCGCTTTTTATATACCATTAATACTTTTTGTTTTATATGTTTATATTTTTATAGTTCATGCATTTTTAATGGATTACACATTTTATCAATTCAAGATGTGGTAATTTGAAAATAGAAATTGGAAATTAGAAATTGGAAATTAGGTCACCATCCGAATTTCTAATTTCAAGTTTCAAATTTCATTTTATAATCATACTCTTGTGCCTGCGCACCGTAGTGCTTCGGCACATAGGTGTGTGTTTTAAATCAATCATAGCCTGCCCCGATTTTTTCGGGGGATGTTTCATATTTGTTAATATGCATATAACACTAATAATCAACAGCATGAAATTACTAATAATTTAGAGAAATGTCAAGTATTGCATGTCTATATATTAAGCTGTACTTTTCAGCAAATCCCGCTGGCGCGTGCCAGGAGATTCAAGTTGAGGGGTTGCGGAGAAAAGCAAATCTTCATTATGGAACATTTGGCAGTATCTGGTATTAATAATTATTAAACTTATCTTCTATTATCAGCAGTTTAAAAGAAATGCAAATACTCCCGGATGAAGCAATAGTAAGAAAGATTTATTTAATACGTGGTAAAAAGGTAATGTTTGATAGAGATCTTGCTGAATTATATGGTGTTGAAACAAGAGTTTTAAATCAGGCTGTGAGACGTAATGAAAAACGTTTCCCTGAAGATTTTATGTTCCTGATGACCAAGGAAGAATTAATGGAATGGAAATCACAAATTGTGATATCCAAATAATAAAAGAATAAATCTAACCTGCATTATTCAGGCATTGGCGTAACATTCTATAATAATGCAGGTTAATCCCGATTTAGTAAAGCTTGAATTTTGGAAGCGCAGCGTAGCAAAATATTAGCTTTACTTAGTCGTCAGATTAATTCAAATTTTTCCTGTTCGTCATTCCTCTGTTCAATATTCCTTTGTTCTTATATGAATGTTTCATCGCTAAATGCAGGAAAAAAATTTAAAACCAACCAAATAGATACAGATGCTTTGTAGTAATATATCCGGATTTTTTGCTAATTTCACCCGGCAAACTTCATGAAAATGAAAAAAACAATCCTCCTCATTTTATTGATCATTTCCTTTAATGCTTCTGCCCAGTTTAAAAACTATTTCAGGAATAAAACCATGCGGATTGATTATATTCACTCCGGGAACGCAGAAGAAGAACACTACAAGCTCGATGAAATCCTGAAAGAACCTCACTGGGGAGGCTCAAAAGTCAACCTGATCGATTATTTTGATTATGGAAACTATAAGTTCCATGTCTATGATTCGGCATCTAAAAATCTGATATACTCCTATGGATATTCAACATTGTTCAGGGAATGGCAGGCAACAGACGAAGCCAAAGAAAAATCAAAATCCTTTATGGAATCCATAACCTTTCCTTTCCCGAAGAAAACTGTGAACATTGAATTTTACAGCCGGAACAAAAACCTCGACTGGGAAAAGCAATTCGAATTAACTGTTGATCCCGGGAAAGCTCATATTAACAAACAAAAACGTCTGAAATACAAAATAATCAAAGTCCATAAATCCGGAAACCCCAATCAAAAACTTGATATTGTCATTATTCCGGAAGGATATAACAAAGAAGAAATGGATAAGTTTAAAACGGATAACAAACGTTTATCCGGCTATCTGTTAGAAGCAGATCCTTACAATAAAAACCGGGATAAAATAAATTTTTGGGCAGTGATCGCACCCTCTGAGGAATCCGGAACAGATATCCCGGGAGAAAACATCTGGAAAAACACTATAACAAATACCAATTTTTATACTTTCGGTTCAGAACGATATCTTACCTCAGAAGACATGAAATCCATCAGGGACCTGGCCTCCAATGCACCTTATGATCAGATACTCATCCTTGTTAATCAAAAAAAGTATGGCGGTGGCGGAATTTACAATTTTTACAGTGTTTGCACCAGCGATAACGAGAATACCGGTTTCCTGTTTCTTCATGAATTCGGCCATGCTTTCGCCGGCCTTGCTGATGAATATTATACATCCGACGTTGCCGTGGAAGATTTTTACCCGCTTGACAAAGAGCCATGGGAACCAAACATTACCACACTGGTAGATTTCGAAGATAAATGGAAAGATATGATGGGAGAAAGCACTCCTATTCCCACTCCGGTAACGGAACAATATAAAAATACCATCGGGATCTTTGAAGGAGGCGGCTACGTTGCAAAAGGAGTTTACAGACCTTTCCAGGATTGCACTATGAAATCCGTTACATACGATAACTTCTGTCCGGTATGCAAAAGAGCCATTCAGCGTATGATTGATTATTACAATAAATAACTTACAATTATCTTCCCCCTTCCTTATGTTTGTTTATCACTTTTTTCTAACTTTGCATTGTGAAAAAATTATAAGTAATAAGCACCTGTATAATAACTACTTACCATAACATAAAGAAGTAATATGCTTAAGAAATTATCAGACCTACGTGAGATTGTAAAAAAATTACCTAAGAAAAAACTTGTCTTGGCTGTTGCTCAGGATGAAAACTCACTTGAAGCCATCATCACAGCTATAAACATGAAGATCATCGATGCATTATTGGTTGGAGACAAAATAAAAATCGAACAAATTGCAAAGGAGAATAACTTTGATCTGTCTAAAACCACGATCATCGACGAACCAAACATCACCCAGGCAGTGGCCAAATCCGTTAAGCTTGTTCATTTCGGTGAAGCTGACATACTGATGAAAGGAAATGTCAGTACGTCAATATTTCTTAAAGGTATACTCAATAAGGAATGGGGGCTAAAGAAAAGTGAAATACTCTCTCATATTTCTTTGTTTGAAGTTCCGGCGTATCACCATAAATTAATTGCCCTGACCGATGTTGCCATGAACATTGCCCCCGACCTGAACGCCAAAGTACAAATAGTTTATAACGCTATTGAGTTCCTGAACAAGCTGGGTATTAAAGAACCAAAAATTGCTGTTATCGGTGCCGTTGAGCTAGTCAACAACCTGATGCCTGCCACCATGGATGCTGCATTGCTCTCCAAGATGGCAGACAGGGGGCAAATACCAAATTGTCTCATCGATGGCCCTCTGGCTTTCGACAATGCCATCAGTGCAGCCAGTGCCAAACACAAGGGTATCAAGAGTGAAGTTGCAGGCCTGGCCGATCTGTTGCTTCTCCCGGACATTGAAGCTGGCAATGTACTTTACAAGTCTTTTGTTTTCTTTGCAAATGCAAAGGTTGCTTCGTTAATATTGGGAGCCACAGCTCCGATCGTCCTTACTTCAAGAAGCGATTCTAAAGTATCCAAACTCGATAGTATCATCCTTGCTGCAGCAACAAATTAAGCGAAACATTTATTTTTGTTTCATCGTAACTAATCATTATGGAAGATATACTCATTATTGCTATCAATCCCGGGTCCACTTCTACCAAAATTGCTGTATATCAAGCAGAAAAACCAATTCTTAATAAAAACATCATTCATAGTACTGCCGAACTTAAACCCTTTAAAAAAATTACTGACCAGTTTCAGTTTCGGAAGAATATTATTTATAAAGAATTAAGAAAAGCAGGTATTGATCTTAGTAAGGTAAAAGTGATTGTTGGCAGGGGAGGATTTGTAAAACCCATTGAATCCGGGCTTTATATCATTAATGATATGATGACGAATGAGCTTCGCAATAATCTTTTTGGTGAACATGCCAGCAACCTCGGTGCGCTGATTGCACAGGATATGACCAAGGAATTACCAAATGCCAAAGCATATATTTCTGACCCGGTCGTAGTTGATGAAATGGAAGATATTGCAAGGATCAGCGGACATCCACTGTTTCAGCGCAAATCCATATTCCATGCCTTGAATCAAAAAGCTACGGCTCGTAATCACGCTAAAATTGTTGGAAAAAAATATGAAGATCTGAATATGATCGTAGCTCATATGGGTGGAGGAATCAGCGTTGGCGCTCACAGGAAAGGAAAAGTGATAGATGTTAATCAGGCTATTGGCGGAGAAGGAGGTTTCTCTCCTGAAAGAAGCGGATCATTGCCTTCTATTGAACTGGCCAGGGTTTGCTTTAGTGGTAAATACACCGAAGAGGAAATTAAGAAAATGCTGATCGGTAAAGGTGGACTGGTAGCTTATCTGGGGACCAACAGCGCCCTTGAAGTTAAAGAAATGATAAAAAATGGTAATAAGAAAGCAAAACTGATCTATGAAGCTATGGCTTACCAGGTGGCTAAAATGATAGGAGAAATGTATACGGTTTTGGAATGTAATGTCGATTATATCCTGATCACCGGTGGGATCGCTTATGACCAGTGGTTTGTCGGCCAGATTAAAAAAAGAATATATAAACTGGCTCCTGTTGTGGTCTATCCCGGTGAAAATGAAATGGAAGCCTTAGCCATGAATGGGTTAAGAATTGCCAGGGGTGAAACAAAAGCTAAGGTTTATTAAATGTTATCTTCATACAACTTTTTGCGATTATAACTTGTCACTTATAAAAATTCAATATCTAAAGCCATGAAAAAAATATTTACTACTGTCTTTTTGTTTTTTATCGTTTTTTTTGTTTTTAGTAATAACGGCTGGCGGAAGAAAGAAATGGAGGTTAAGGTCAGATACAACCGTCCGGAGATGGTTGAAAAATTTATTGCTCTCCAGCTAAACGGAGATTATTATGCTGACCATGCCATATTATATCTCATTCCGGACGAACTTGATAAGATCCGAAAATTAGGATTGGATTATATTATTCTAAAAGAAGATCTTAACGAATATTATAAAGATTTTTGGAATACCAGGGCACAATACCATTCTTACCAGGAAATAGTAGATCTTGCCGACAGTCTGGCAGCTAATTTCCCTGACATTTGCATGAAGATTGTCTATGACTCTTCATATGGCAACCGTGAACTGGGAGTATTAAAAATCAGTGATAATGTTACAGTGGACGAACCTGAACCGGAGGTTATGTTCGATGGTGGTATTCACGGGGATGAAATCGGGGCATCGGAAAATGTGATCCGCTTCGCCAGGGATCTGTGCATTGATTACGGTTCAGATCCACAGGTAACGGATCTTATCGACACCAGGGAAATCTGGTTATATTACATGGTCAATCCGGATGGCAGGGAAAACATGAGCCGTTACAATAATAATGGCGTTGACCTTAACCGCGACTGGGGCTATATGTGGGACGGCTGGGGTAACAGCACAGGGGCATACAGCCAGGTCGAATCAAAAGCCTTACATAAATGTGCTTATAACAACCAGTTTGTTGTTCATACTACCTATCACAGTGGAACCGAATATATATCATGCCCCTGGAGCTACAGGCCCAGCACGCCACCTGACAGTGAACATATTCTTCAGCTTGCCGGAGTATATTCTTCAACATCAGGATATGCAAACCTTACATATGGCCAGGGATGTACAGGTATGTATCCCATCAACGGTAGTTCAAAGGATTGCAATTACGGAGCAATGGGCTCAATCAGCTGGTCAATGGAGATCTCCTATGACAAGCAACCTCCTGCATCACAACTCATGCATTATTACAATATCAATAAACCTTCCATGCTGGCTATGATTGAATATTCAGGTTATGGCCTTGAGGGAACGGTTACCGATGCCAATACAGGTGATTCGTTACAGGCCATTGTATTTGTAAATGATTATTTGCAAACCTATACGGACTCAACAGCGGGAGATTATCATAAATATGTTCTTCCGGGTACTTACACGATCAAGGTTGTGGCCAATGGTTATGAATCACAAACTATTACTGACATAGAAGTTCAGGAGTTCACCTCTACCATAACTGACTTTCAGCTTGTACCGGAAGACACTGCCAGGCAATATGTTTATAGGATAGTCAGTTGTCAGATCCCGGGTAATAATACTGCAGATGAAGGCAATACACTTGCTGTCTTCGGCCCTCCGGACTATATTAATTATTCAATCGGGAAAGATGGCTGGATCATAGTGGATATGCAGAAGTTTATCCTTGACAGACCCGGGCCTGATATCAAGGTTTATGAAGGTGACCTTACACCTGAAGGATTTGACATTTATGTTGGTGAAACTATGTACGGCCCCTGGACATTCCTTGGAACCGGGGAAGGAACAACCGAATTTGAATTGTCTTCTACAGGATTCTCTGAAGTCCGCTTCCTGAAAATAGAAGATGATGGTGATGGGGCAGCGTCTGCACCCGATGCAGGATTTGACCTGGATGCCGTTAGTGATATGGAACACAGCTGGGGCGTATACATATTATTGTTTGATTATTATATTGATGACTCAAACGGCAATGGAAACGGCCTTATTGATCCGGGTGAAACAGTAGACCTGATCGTTACCATCGGGAACACTGGAAATGTCAATGCCGATAACACTGTTGGCACATTAAGTACTGCATCACAATATATCACAATCAATCAGCCTGTTTATTCTTTCGGAACCATCCTCCAGGGACAGAATGCTACCGGAACATTCAACTTCACTGCTGATCCGGATACTCCACCAGCCGAACCTGTTTTATTCACACTTGACATCATAGCTGTTGGAGGAATCTACAGTACTTCATTCGATATGGAATTTTTCGTCGGACAACTCCCTGTTTTGATTATCGACCTTGACGCTAATCATAATTCCGGTCCAATTATAGCATCTACTATCCAAAACCTCGACATTACATTAGATATAACTGCTACATTTCCTATTAATATCAATATATACAAGTGCATATTTGTTTGCCTTGGCACCTATGACCTGAACCATATCCTCTCAGCAAACGAAGGGCAATTACTTGCCGATTACCTGAATCATGCAGGTAACATTTACATGGAAGGGGGCGACACCTGGTACTATAATCCTCAAACAGCTGTACATCCAATGTTTAATATCAATGGACTCAGCGATGGATCCGGCGACCTGGATATGATCTTCGGCCAGGACGAAACCTTTGCCGAAGATATGGTCTTCCATTATTCAGGCGATAATACCCTCATTGACAGAATTGAACCTTCTTCCGAAGATGCTTTCGAACTGTTCAGAAACCAGGTTCCTTCATATTGCAACAGCGTGGCCAACAATACCGGTGATTATAAAACAATAGGATCTTCTTTTGAATTCGGTGGCCTTGATGACGGACAATCTACCAAGGAAGAACTCATGATCGAAATACTGAATTTCTTCGGGGGTATCCTGACAAATATGCCCGAACATGATAATGTCTTGTCAGAAAACATATCGGTATATCCTAATCCTTTTAAAAATATAACCAACATCCATTTCACAACCAATAAAAGAAAAATAATCAATATTGGAATTTATGATCTTCATGGAAGATTAATAAAACAAATTTGCGATAAATATCTTGAATCCGGTAAACATAATTTTTTATGGGACGGAAAGAATGAATCAAACCTCCGTCTTCCTGATGGAATTTATTATTACCGGATTTCTGATCAGGATTATTTTGCCTCAGGCAAAATTGTATTGATGAAATAGTAAAAATTAATTACTCTACAAAGGTGAATTATTTTAATATTAACCCTTAATGCTCTTATTATGAAATTCTTCTATCGTTATTTTTTATTACCTGTCCTTTTACTGAGTTTAACCACCGTGTATGCTCAGCAGATTGATTACACTGACAGCTGGACAAATGCCGGTTTTAACTTGCAGGAACAAACCCTTTCAGAAGTTGAGATCATCTATTCAATTGAACGGTTTTCGCTTGATGATATTAATATCATGGGGGAAATCCAAAAAAAGGTTACACTGCCAGGACATTTTCTTCCCAATGATGAAGGTGCGCCTGACTTGCCCGGGGGTGGCAGTTACATTGCCATTCCGCAGGGATCAGAAGCAATATTGAATATTGTAAGCATGCGTACGGAAGTCATCAGAAACATAAAAATAGCACCTGCTCCGCGTATTCCTAAAGAAACGGATAAGGGTCCCCTGGTATATCAAAAAAATAATATTATCTATTCGAAGAATGCTTATTACCCGGCAGAGCCCATCAAGCTTTCAGAACCCACACAGATAAGGGGTGTTGATGTTGTGATGCTTGGCATAACTCCATTCCAGTACAACCCTGTATTAAATGAATTAAAGATAATAAGGGATATCGTCGTCGAAGTGATATTTGAAGGTGGAAATGGTCATTTTGGGGAAAACCGCCTTAGAAGCAGATGGTTTGACCCAATATTAAGTGACTTCCTGATCAATTATGCTTCTATGCCAAAGATAGATTATTCGAAAAAGATAGCCGGTTCACGAGATACAGGTTGTGAATACCTGATCATTTCGTCCGATGATTCCACCTTTCTTGCCTGGGCAGATTCACTGAAGGTCTTCAGGAATATGCAGGGGATACTTACTGATGTAGTTACCACTACAGCAATTGGTGGCAATGACGCCAATACAATCGAAACCTACATCAACGATGCTTATTTTACATGGGATATTCCTCCGGTTGCAGTACTTATTTTTGCTGATTTTGGAATTCTAGACCCATATATCATGGCTCCAATCTGGAATTCCTATTGCGCTTCCGATCATATTTATGCCGACGTTGATAATAATGGAATGGCAGATATTATTTTGGCCAGGATAACAGCCCAAAATGCAACTCACTTAGAAAACATGGTTGGTAAAGTCCTGGATCATGAAAGGACTCCTCCAACAGATCCGGGATTTTATGACCATCCCATTACTGCACTGGGGTGGCAGACAGAAAGATGGTTCCAGATCTGTACAGAAAGTATCGGAGGATATTTTGCCAATATTCATGGTAAAACTCCTGTAAGGATCAATGAGATCTATGATGGGGACCCCAGTGTTGATCCATGGTCCACTGCACCAAATACCGGCACAATACTCAATGTATTCGGCCCTAACGGACTGGGATATATTCCGGCTACTCCTGCAGTACTAGGTGGCTGGACCGGCGGCAATGCCACAATGGTCAATAATGCTATTGATAGCGGTGCCTTTATCCTTCAGCACCGTGACCATGGCGGCCATACCGGATGGGGTGAACCACCTTACCATAACAGCGACATTGACAATCTAACCAATGATGAATATTGTTTTGTATTCTCTATCAACTGCCTGACAGGTAAATATAATTGGTCCGACGAATGCTTTGCAGAAAAATTTCACCGTTCTCAACACGGCGCACTGGGTATAATAGCAGCTTCAGAAGTATCTTACTCATTCGTTAATGATACATATGTCTGGGGAATATATGATTATCTGTGGACAGATTTCCTCCCGTCCTTTGGTGCAAATCCTGAACACAGAGGACTATATCCTGCATTTGGTAATGCTGCCGGCAAATATTTCCTTCAGCAGTCACAATGGCCATATAATACAGGAAGCAAAGAAGTTACCTATAACCTTTTCCATCATCATGGTTGTGCATTCACAACCCTTTATTCTGAATTGCCACAAAACCTGACAGTAATACATGATAATGTCTTGCTGGGTGGTGTCGGGTTTTTCAATGTCCAGGCTGATTCAGGTTCATTCATTGCCCTTTCCGTTAACGGAACTATAATCGGAACAGCCGACGGAACAGGCTATCCTGTTCAAATATCTATTGAACCTCAAATACCGGGAATTGTTGTTGACGTTGTTGTGACAAAAACCAATTACCTGCGGTACAATTCCGAAGTAACTGTTATCTCTCCTGACATTCCTTTTGTTATATTTGAATCCTATGATATCAATGACGTATCGGGGAACAATAACGGATTATTGGATTACGCAGATTCAATACTTTTATCATTAACACTCGAAAACGTTGGTAACATCGATGCGGAAAATGTTTCAGCAATATTAAGAACAGATGATGTATATATTACAATAACCGATTCAACAGCTGACTATGGCAATATTCCGGCTCATCAAACAGCAGTTGTTAATGATGGCTATTCATTCGATGTTTCTGAATCATTACCGGACGGACGCTCAATAAAATTTGATATTTTCTCTACTGATGGTGACAGCATCTGGTACAGTAATTTCTTTATTCCCGGCCATGCTCCAATCTTAGCTATGGAAGACCGGATCATTGAAGACCCTGCAGGAAATGGAAATGGCAGGATTGATCCTGGTGAAACCGTTGATATAGTAATATCAATTGCAAATAACGGATCAAGTGAAGCATATAATGTTTTGGCAACCTTATCCGGTGATGGCGAATATATTACGATAAACAACAATATTATGCTATATGGTACTATTGCCGGTGGAGATACGGCCCAGCAAAGCTACAGTGTTACTGCTGACCCTTCCACACCTGGAGGTTACAATGCAAGTTTTCATTTTAACATGGATGCAGACCTGGGTATCACTACAGCAGATTCATTTAATGTAACCATTGGACGGTTCTCTGCTTTAGTCCTTGATCTTGATCCTAATCATAATACAGGGCCGGTAATGCAATCGTTATTTGAAAACATGGAATTGTTTACTAATTACTTCACAACATTCCCGGAAGATCTAAACGATTATAAATCCATTTTTGCCTGTCTCGGCATCATATTCACTGGTCATCAACTAACAGAATCAGAAGCTCAGAAACTGGCAGAATACCTAAATAATGGCGGCAACCTGTATCTTGAAGGCCGCCGTACATGGTATGATGATCCGCAGACCAGCCTTCATCCTATGTTCAATATCGATGTTGTTCATGATACTTGGTTTGAATATGATACTATTTTCGGAATAGCCGGCACATTTACAGAAAGTATGATATTCGATGTAGATGGAGCATCACCATATAATGATTATTACATGGAACCTGTATCTCCGGCATTTAACATCCTGGAAAGCCCGGAACCCGGCTATATATGTGCTGTAGCTTACGATGAAGGAAACTATAAAACCATTGGTGTTTCATTTGAATTCGGATCACTGGTTGATGATAATTATCCTTCCACCAAAGAAAATCTTCTGATACAAATACTTGATTTCTTCGGGGGGATCATCACAGGTGATCATGATGAAGCTGGCTTATACGAGCCTGTATCAACACTCATCAACTACCCAAACCCATTCGGCAATTATACAAATATATTATTCTCGCTGAAAGAAAGTGAAAAGATACAACTTGAGATTTATAATCTCAACGGGCAGAAAATAGGTATTTTATGTGATAAAGAACTTGAAGAGGGATCATATCGCTTTGTATGGGATGGAAAAGACCAGGGACAAAACAGTTTACCCGGTGGGATCTATATCTGTAAATTATCCTCGGGCAAGTTTATCCTAACCAGAAAAATCATATTAGTGGAATAATGTAACAATTTGTATATGTTATTTTATTTTTGTATTTTTGCGCCACTTTTTTTTAAAAAATCCGTTTAAATCAAACTATTGTAAAATATATTAAGATTATGTACTATGAAAAAATTCAAAACCAAATTATTTAGTCGATTACCAGCTATTATTGCTTTGTTAATTGCATTTATTATTTCTGCAGGCATTCATGCAGAAACATATAAATATTCGGATAACATTGGGAAACAAGGATTTAACCTTGTTCAATCAAGAACGCAAAATGTTACTGTAACTTACTCCGTAACAGAATTCAATATTGACCTAATGGAAATTAACGGGGAAAGCATGCATGTTTTAAACTTGCCAAATGTATTCCTTCCCAATGACGAAGGAGCTCCCAATGTTCCCGGTCAGGGAAGATATATTGCAATTCCGCAGGGTGCAACTCCGGTTCTTAAAATAGTTTCCGTCAGAAAGGAAACTTTCACGAACATCAACCTTTCACCCGCTCCACGTATTCCACTTGATACAGATGACAGTCCGCTGGTATACAAAAAGGATCCTGCTATTTATTCACAGAATGCATTTTATCCAGCTGAACCGATTAAAATTTCCGAACCAAGTAAGATAAGAGGTGTTGATGTAGTTATTCTGGGTATTACACCATTCCAGTACAATCCCGTAACTAAGGAATTAGTAGTATTCAGGGATATAGAAGTAGAAATTGAATTTGTTGGTGGCAACGGGCATTTTGGTGAAGACCGTTTAAGAAGCCGCTGGTGGGATCCGATCCTTGAAGATGCACTATTGAATCATTCTATTTTGCCAAAAATTGATTATAACCGGATATATCAATCCGAAAACAGATCAAGAGAGGAATGTGAATACCTTATCATTTCACCAAATAGCGCTGATTACCAGCAATGGGCTGATTCAATCAAGAAATTCAGGAACGAACAGGGTATTCTGACCAATGTTATAACTCTTGCAGATATCGGAGGAAACACTACCTCTGCCATTGAAGCATATATTAATAATGCTTATAATAACTGGTCAGTTTCACTCGTTGCTTGTCTGTTACTCGGGGATTATGGTTACGATGCCTCAATAAACGTCATTGCCCCTATGTACAGCGGTTCTATTGCTTCAGACAATATCTATGCAGATGTTGACAATGACCATCTGCCTGATGTAACTTTTGCCCGTATCACCGCTAACAATGCCGACCAGGTTGAAACCATGGTTACCAAGTTCATTTACAATGAACGTAATCCCCCGACGAACTTCCATTATTATGGCCATCCAATTACTGCGTTGGGATGGCAGACATCAAGATGGTTCCAGATTTGTGCCGAATCTGTTGGTGGATTCTGGAAAAACGAACTGAACAAGAGTGTGGAACGTATCAATGCCATTTATTCCGGTACACCGGGAAGTGTATGGTCAACCGCATCAAATACTTCAACTGTAGTTAATGTATTTGGTCCCAACGGATTGGGGTATATTCCGGCTACTCCCGCACAACTCGGGGGATGGACCGGCGGTAATGCTACTCAGATCAACAATTCAATCAACTCAGGAGCATTCATGATGTTGCACAGGGATCATGGCAGCACTACCGGTTGGGGCGAACCTTATTACACTGTAACCCATATTAACCAGCTTGAAAATGAAGACCTGGTATTTGTTTTCTCCATCAACTGCCTGACAGGTAAATACAATATACCCGGAGAATGTTTTGCAGAAAAATTTCACCGTCATACCAAGAACGGGCATAATGCCGGTGCTCTTGGTATCATAGCTGCTTCAGAAACATCATATTCATTTGTCAACGATACTTATGTATGGGGGATGTTTGATAATATGTGGCCGGATTTTATGCCGGATTACGGAACCACTCCTGATTCAAGAGATGTTTGCCCTGCATTCGGAAATTCTGCCGGAAAATACTTCCTGCAGCAATCCAGCTGGCCAAGTAATCCAGGTAATAAAGAAGTCACTTATTATCTCTTTCACCATCACGGAGGTGCCTTCCTTAATGTATACTATTCACTACCTGAAGACCTGTTAGTTGTCCATGATACAATTATCCAGCCCGGCAGCACTACTTTTGTTATTACAACAACTCCAGGAGCCTTTATTGCATTAACCAAGGACGGAGAGATCCTTTCTACGGCAACAGGTGGTCTGGGAGCTATAACCATGACAATACCTCCACTCCAGATAGGCGATGAAGTGCTGGTAACTGTGACAAAACAAAATTATTACAGGTATTCAAAGATGGTTCCTTGTCAGGATATACTCATCGCCGGGTTTACCTCTAATACATCCATGGTTTGTGAAGGAGGATCAGTAGATTTCATTGATGAGACAATTGGCAACGTAACAAACTGGCTATGGACATTTGAAGGTGGTGATCCTTCAACTTCTACTGAACAGAATCCAACAGGTATCATTTATGAAACACCGGGTACTTATGATGTAACTCTTGAAGTTACAAATCAATATTCAAATCACTCCATAACCAAGGAAAATTACATCACTGTAAACGAATACCTGGAAGCCAGCATTACTATCACACCATCACAGAACGAAATCTGCGAAGGTGATAGTGTTATGTTCACTGCAACATACGAAAACGAAGGCTATAACCCAACCTTCCAATGGATGGTCTATGGCGTTTCGGTTGGTGATAATAATGACACAATTTATATTTCAAATATGGTTGACCAGGATGAAATTACCTGTGAGATGACATCATCCGAACCGTGTCTGGTAGAAAACCCGGTAATGTCCAATGCCGTCGCAATAACCGTACATGAATATGTAGCGGTAAGTGTTACTATTGAGACAGCATCAACTGAAATATGTTCGGGTGAAGAAATCACCTTCACAGCAATACCAGAAAATCCCGGAGATAATCCGACCTACACATGGACGGTTAATGGTGTTATCACCGGTGATAACAGTAACACTTTTATTACCACTGAGCTTATCGATCAGGATGAAGTCATGTGTGAACTTAATTCATCAGAATATTGTACTACCGGTAACCCGGCTAATTCCAACACAATCGTGATGACTGTTCACGAAAATATTGACGTGAGTGTATCTATCATTGTATCAACAAACAACATCTGTGAAGGAGACGAAGTAACATTCACTGCCACACCAGTTAATCCTGGTGTCACACCAACCTACCAGTGGAAAGTAAATGGTGTTGAAGCTGGTGATAATAACCCAGCATATACTACTTCAACGATGGCAGACCAGGATGTTGTGACTTGTGAACTTTACTCAAGTGAATTCTGTCCTTCACCATATCCTGCTATTTCCAATGAAATTATAATGATTGTTCAGATGTTGCCATTACAACCTGATACACCAGAAGGCCCTGACGAGGTAGATACATATTTAACACCAAGCTCAGTCTATACAACTTCTCTCGATCCTGAAGCTACTGCTTACAATTGGGAAATCGCACCTGCAAATGCCGGTACCATGAACATCGAGAATAACAGTTGTACTGTTACCTGGGATCAGGGATTTGTTATCACGGAATCTATCTATGTGTGTTGTTCAAATTATTGTGGAGACGTACCTTTTTCAGATAACTTTGACGTAGCAGTTGAAAACACTTTTGGTATAAAAGATTATCTGAATGACATTGGCATCAAGGTATTCCCTAATCCGAACAATGGCAATTTCACCATTCTGCTGAACAGTGAAAAACCTGTTGCTGTCAACTTCAGGATCGTCAGTGCACTGGGTGAAATTGTATTTGAACGGCACGACATCAATATTAACGGTGAATACAGGAAAGAATTTGACCTGAGCAATAATGCAGAAGGTATTTTCTTCTTCATGATCGAAAACAATAATAGTTCGATTCATAAACGCATTATCATTCAGAGATAATTATAATGGCTTATAACTTGCGTTAACACTTGGGCAAGATTCTTTAAAACGGTAAAGCCCTGCGTATAGATCGCAGGGCTTTTAACAAATATAAATGATTGCTATGAAAAAAATATTTTTTTTATTAATCGTATTCTTGTTTGCACAAAACCTGTTTTCACAGCAGGTTCCACGCGATAAAGTAATAGTGGAAATCGCAACCGGAACATGGTGTCAATTCTGTCCCGGTGCAGCAATGGGTGCAGAGGATCTGGTATACTACGGACACCCTGTGGGTATTATCGAATACCATAACAGCGATCCATTTTCAAACCAGTATTCAAACCATCGTAACAATTATTACAACGTCCCAGGTTACCCGACTGCAAATTTTGACGGTGGCCTGACTGTCGTTGGAGGTAGCCAAAATCAAAGTATGTACCCCCAGTACGCTCCCAAAGTAGATT
Organism: Bacteroidales bacterium; assembly: GCA_030606625.1. Lineage (GTDB taxonomy): Bacteria > Bacteroidota > Bacteroidia > Bacteroidales > B18-G4 > JAUWGC01. The sequence goes on from JAUWGC010000034.1 coordinate 16,996, forward strand.
ACAGGGAAGCTATTCCTTCATCATTTGAGATCGATATATATGGGACAAACAACTACCCGGACTTTGATATCCTGGCCATCATCCATATGGTAGATACATACTCCGGTACCAATCTGAAGTTCCATCTTGTACTCACAGAATCAGGTATACAGTACTCATGGCAGGGACAGGACCACCTGAGCTATGTTTGCCGTTTGATGGTACCGGATCAATTCGGTACTGATCTGGATTTCTCTTCAACGGATGTTATTGAATTGAATTTAAGCTTTACAATGACAAGTGGTTGGGTACCCAGTGCCTGTGAACTGGTGGGTTTCGTCCAGGATGATAACACCAAAGAAGTACTTCAGAGAGCCATGAGGAAAATTGCTTTCCTCCCACCTCCACCTCCACCATTGGCTGCTGATTTTACCGCCAGTGACTCTACTGTATGTGAAACCCATGAAGTTCAATTTACTGATATATCCACCGGGAACGTTGAAACCTGGTCCTGGTTATTTCCGGGAGGTACTCCTGATACTTCCAGAGACCAGAATCCTTTAATTGTCTATAATACATCCGGAACCTATGATGTATCCCTGACAGTTTCAGACGGGATCAATGACAGTACAATCCTGAAACCCGGTTATATCAATGTTTATGCAAAGCCGGAACAACCTGTTATCACTCAGGTTGCAGATGACCTGGTTTCCAGTGCTGAGGATAATAACCAATGGTTCTTCGAAGAAGATTCAATACCCGGTGCAGTCTATCAGCTACATACACCCACCGAGACCGGTAATTACACAGTTACCGTAACTGAAAATGACTGTATTTCTGAATCTGATCCGTTCTACTTCGAGATGACAGGTATAGATGAATTATTCAGTGAAAAAGGACTCAGGGTATATCCAAGCCCTAACAACGGGCAATTTAACATTTACCTCAATACCGGCAATGTTGATCTTATTGATCTTCGGATCTTTAATTCCATGAAGTCACTGGTTTACCAGAAAAACAATATTCATATCAATGGTACATACCAGGCAAGGATGGATCTGAGCCATCTCTCCGGAGGTATCTACTTTATGATCATCGAAGGTAATGGTAACAGCTATATTCAGAAAATTATCATTCAGAGATAATATCAAATCACTTATAGTCTGATTATTAATTTCCATTTATGATAAATGTTCAAGCAACGATTTATCACTTTTAACTGTCTTGGTTTATATGTTAAAACACTATTGCCTTGCCGCAGGGTATTAATACCATTGTGCAATTAAGATCTTATATAATACTTAAAAATTGTTAAAATTCTATGATACATATAGATTTTATCATACTTTTGTTAATAATAACCCTATAACCAAAATTTTAATTTAAACCCCAGATAATCCTATTTATTCAATGAAAATCCCAAGTCATGAAAATACATATACAACTACTGAAAGTTAACAGTCTGTTAACTATAACCATTACATTCATTCTACTGTTCTGTTTCAGCACTATACATGCCCAGAAAGTAACTTATCCTGATAGTTGGGCAAAGCAAGGGTTCAATCTCGAAAAACAAAGCAAAACCGGAGTTGAGATATTTTTCTCCATCCGGAATTTTTCTTTTAAAGATATCGATATTAAAGGAGAGGCCATGAAGCAAATAGACCTTCCAGGCAATTTCCTGCCAAATGATGAAGGTGCTCCTGATTTACCCGGAACGGGTCGTTTTATTGCCATTCCTCAAGGGGCAACAGCATCTTTTGAAATAATTTCTTCCAGGACCGAGACATTTAAGAACGTTAATATGGCACCTGCCCCTCGGATCCCAAAGGAAACTGAAACCGGTCCGCTGGAATACAATAAAAACCAGAAGATATATTCCCGTAATGCCTATTACCCGGAAAGCCCGGTTTTGCTTTCTGAGCCAAAAAGTATTAGGGGGGTCGATGCAGTTATTTTGGGTATTACTCCTTATCAGTATAACCCGGTAACAAAAGAGTTGATCGTTTACCGGGACCTGAAAGTAAAAGTCAACTTTGAAGGCGGAAATGGACAGTTTGGCGAAAATCGCCTCAGAAGCCGCTGGTTTGATCCTATTCTGAGTGATATGCTGATCAACTGGAAATCACTGCCTGCTGTTCAATACCCGCAACATTCACCAAACTCAAGAACACTTGATTATGAATACATCATCATCACTCCGGATGACCCGGTCTTTATTTCCTGGGCAGATTCACTGAAACTTTTCAGGAATAAACAGGGTATCCGGACAGGTATTGTAACAATAACAGAAGCAGGTGGAAACAACGTAACTGCAATTGAAAACTTTATTGAT
>JAUWGC010000020.1 GCA_030606625.1 Bacteroidales bacterium
CCTAACCCTCCCGCCTAAGCGGGACAGGCTCTCCCTTCCAGAAGGGAGGGGGAACGCTTTTTGATAGATTGGTATAAAATAGCAAACATTGTACAATTAAAAATTAAAGAATATCGATGTAGTTCTTTCAAAATTCTCTAATAAATTTGAATAGCCATTTCCCCCCTTCCTGCTCGCAGGAAGGGGGTTAGGGGGTAGGTAAAAAACACCCCTCTACCTCACCAACACCAAAGTTCCGGACTTTATTTTGCTTTCTTGTATTGCTGGATTGATTCAGATATTTTGATTACCTGTTTCTTTAAGAAAAGGTCTGATTAAGGTACAATGCATAAAAAATAACTAATTTTGATACATCATGAACTGGGCTTCGTATATTAAAGGCTTTAAAGCATATCTGCAACTGGAAAAATCATTATCGGAAAATTCAGTTGAAGCTTATGTCCGTGATGTAAAAAAACTTATTCAGTATTTTGAAAGTAAGCAAACAGATATCAGGCTACAGGATATCACTTCGGAACATTTAAGGGATTTTATCAAATGGATCAACGAACTTGGCTTAAGTGCCAGGACGCAAGCAAGGATCATTTCAGGATTAAAAACATTTTACAAGTACCTTTTGTTGGAAGATATCATTACTGAAAATCCCACCGAACTGCTTGAAGCTCCCAGGATTGGCAGAAGATTACCTGATACATTGACGACTCATGAGATAGACCGGCTCGTTAAGGCTATCGATCTGAGCAAACCGGAAGGCCAGCGTAATAAAGCCATGCTTGAAACACTTTATGGCTGTGGCCTGCGTGTTTCAGAACTAATCAACATGAAGATCTCCAACCTGTTTTTTAAATATGGCTACATCAAAATAACCGGCAAAGGAGACAAGGAAAGGCTTGTACCGATAGGACATTCTGCAATAAGGCATATCGATCTTTATGTCAACGATTACAGGCCCAACCTGAATATTGACAGAAAAGATGAAGACATTGTTTTTCTCAACAGACACGGCAGGAAACTGAGCCGGGTTATGGTTTTTATAATTATCAGGTCATTGGCTGAGAAGGCCGGAATAAAAAAAAGTATTAGCCCGCATACCTTCAGGCACTCATTTGCAACACATCTTGTTGAGGGAGGAGCTGACCTGAGAGCCGTACAGGAAATGCTTGGCCATGAATCCATTACTACAACGGAAATATATACACATCTTGACAGGAATTACCTGAGAGATGCAATCTTGAAGTATCATCCGCGATCAGGGAAGAAATGACTGTCATCTGATTACGGACACTGAACACGTTGGTAATTGACAAACTGTTAAAAATTCTTTATTTTAGCATTCAGTATTTAGTATTAACCTAAATTGAAATTACCATGAGAAAATTAGTTTTTTTCCTCGTTGCCATCCTTTCATTTTCGCTGGTACTGTCAACCGGTTGTAAAAAAAAGGATAATGACAAACCTACTCCCACTCCTGTAACAAAAAAGTATGCATGGGCAGTTGGAGAACAAGACAGTACAACATATGGAATGATTATATTTTCAAATGACGGGGGTGATACCTGGACAAGACAAGGCCAGGGATCTCAGGATCTTCAGGGAATTGATGTGAATGATGTATGGGCTCTGGATGAAGATAATGTCTGGGCAGTTTGTACTGAAAATGTAATTCTGAAAACAACTGATGGAGGGCAAACATGGACACGTATTCCTGCACCGGCAATTCAACCCAATCCCAATCTTATATGCATCTCTATTGTTAATAACACCAACATTTGGATCAGTGGATCATACGGAGTAGTATATAATTCCACCGATGGTGGAAATAACTGGACAGTTTTTGACGCCAGTTTTTTTCATAGTGGTTTGATGCAGGGCATCTGGGCTATAAATTCTCAAGTGGTTTATGTTGTCGGAGGTGTTCCCAAAAATAAAGAGACTATTGGTTTTATAGCTAGAACCCAGGATGGGGGCGCTACATGGGATTCAATAGTGCCAGATAGTAATTACAATAGAAATGAGTGGATAGGTGTGACAGCTTCTGATCCGGACCACATTGTTGTTTATGGAGGTCAATCACATTATGTTGTAAGTACAGATGGAGGAGTAACATGGAAAAATGATTCATTGCATACCTTTGGTGTAGGAGGAGCAGATATTAACCATCTTAAGATGCTGGATTCGCAAACCTGGTGGGGAGCATTTGATTTAGATGGGATCTATATTACGTATAATGGAGGAGCTTCCTGGACTCAGCAACAAACTGCAGGGCCCCTTAATATGTTCCTGGTAGGAATTGATTCGTATGATGATCAACTTGCATTGATAGCTGGGCAGTCAGCAAGTATAGCGGAAGGCAAAATATTAAAAACATCCGATGGTGGAAATCTATGGGAAATAAAATATCACACTGACAGTTCCAATATGTATAGCGTGTCTTTTATCAGGGATTAAAGAATCAATTAAACGGAGAATCCGGTTCCCTGGCCATATGATCATAGACCATTTTGTCCATAAATCGTGGAAAGAACTTATTTAACCAAACCGTCATTTTACCCTGGGAGGTTAGGACCAATGTTGACTTGTGTTTGATAATTGCTTTTGCAATATGTTTTGCTACTTCATCAGCAGGCATCATCTTTGTCTCATCCCTCGGGGATTCTCCCTGTTGTTCTCCCACGGCATTTAAAGCAATATTTCTTATATTTGTTTCAGTGAACCCCGGGCATGCAATAAGTACATGCAGGCCTTTCTTCCTGTTTTCAATCCTCAGGGTTTCGAGAAAACCATGCATGGCAAATTTTGATGAAGAGTATCCTGTCCTTCCTGGTAATCCTTTATAGCCGGCTATAGAAGAAACACCTACCAGTGATCCTTTGCTATCCAGCAAATATGGTAATGCGTATTTCGAGCAATAGACCGTTCCCCAGAAGTTCACGTCCATCAGCTTCCTGATCACATCAAGATCGGTGTCTTCAAACAATGCCCGCATGGATATGCCGGCATTGTTGATCAGGATGTCTATCTTCCCAAATTTCTCCCTGGCTGAAAGAATAAGGTTTTTGCATTCATTTTCATTAGCGACGTTTGTTTTGACGGCAATCACATTTTTACCCTGGTAAACAAGATCGGAGGCGATTTCGTTAAGCTTCTCAATGTTTCTTGCACCAAGAACCAGATCTGCCCCTCTGCCGGCAAGCTCGTAGGCCAATGCTTTTCCAATGCCCGACGATGAACCCGTTATGATCGCAACCTTACCTTTCATAATTTATATTTTTAAAAATCTTGCACAAGGATTTCGCTAGTTTACAATGAACAATAACACAATAATAAACTATTTTTAGAAAATAATAAATAATTTTATGAACAATTTAAACTTTAAACTTTAAACTCCTGATTAAATCAGGCCAACCATACGTTTTATGCTATCAGAAAGAGAATTATTCTTTAAGTACCTGGGATTGCCCTCCGCGAACCCGCTGGGATTGGAGATTAAATCAGCAGAGGGTATTTACATGTACGGCCGGGACGGAAAGAAATATATTGACCTGGTAGCCGGAGTTGCAGTCAGTAATGTCGGTCATCGCCATCCAAAAGTTATACAGGCAATTAAAGATCAGCTTGACCGCCATCTTCACCTGATGGTATATGGTGAATTCATACAGACTCCCCAGGTGCTGCTGGCACAACGACTTACAGAAGTGCTACCGGAAAAATTAGATTCTGTTTATTTTGTAAATTCCGGCAGCGAGGCTATCGAAGGAGCATTGAAACTATCCAAGCGGTATACCGGAAGATCTGAGATCATTGCTTTTAAAAATGCTTATCATGGTGGAACTCATGGAGCCCTGAGCATTCTGGGCAATGAGAAATTAAAGAATGCCTTCAGGCCATTATTGCCTGATATCCGTTTGCTGGAATTCAATGATTTTGATGATCTCAGATACATCACCGAAAGGACGGCATGTGTGGTAGCCGAAACCATCCAGGCAGAGGCCGGCATCATCCTCCCTGAAAATGGGTTTTTACAAGCATTAAGAAAACGATGTGATGAAACTGGCTCACTATTGGTAATCGATGATGTCCAGATGGGCTTTGGAAGAACCGGCAAACTATTCAGTTTTGAAAACTTCGATATCATTCCTGATATACTTTGTCTTGCCAAAGGTATGGGTGGAGGAATGCCTGTAGGTGCTTTTATATCTTCCGGTGATATCATGAAAGCCCTGACTTACAATCCTGAACTCGGGCACATTACAACATTCGGAGGCCATCCGGTCAGTTGTGCGGCAGCCATGGCTAACCTGGAAGTCATCCGGGAAGAAAAACTGCATGAAAAGGCTGAAAATAAGGGAAAAATGTTCTATGAATCATTGAAAGGTCATCCAGGGATCAGGAATATAAGGTATAAAGGATTGATGATGGGAGTAGAATTGCACGATGTGAAACAGACAATCAAATTATTCAATAATTTCCTGGATCATGGTTTGATCGTCGACCGGTTTCTCTTTAATCCTGCAACGTTCAGGATCGCACCGCCTTTGATCATTACGACAGATGAAATCAATGAAATTACAGGAATTATTTTATCATGCCTTGATTAATATCGAGCAGGAATATCTATAGCTAGTTAGCAGCGGCGGTGAGAGGGAAAATGAAGTTGCAAGTAGTAAAAAAGTCGACAGTTGACAGTCGACAATCTGATCACTGATCACTAACCACTAACCACTAATAACTATTAACATGCCTGTGTATTTTCTAACCGATGAACTGATATTTCCGGATCCGGAAGAAGCTCTCGAAGATGGATTATTGGCTCTTGGCGGTGACCTTTCTGTTGAAAGACTGAAAATGGCATACAGCAAGGGAATATTTCCATGGTATTCACAGGACTCTCCGATCCTGTGGTGGTCTCCTGATCCCAGGCTCATCCTTTTCCCTGACAAGCTAAAAATCTCAAAATCACTCAAACAGGTTATTCAAAAAAATATCCATGAAATAAAATTTGATACTCGTTTTGAGGAAGTGGTACAAAATTGTGCAACTATTGAGCGTAAGGACCAGGAAGGAACCTGGATTACCAATGAAATGGAAGATGCATATATCGAATTACACAAGGCCGGTTTTGCTCATTCGGTTGAAACATATTACGAAGGTAAGTTGGTTGGAGGACTATATGGTGTTTCTTTAGGCAGAGTATTTTTCGGAGAATCAATGTTCCATACCCAACATGATACATCTAAAGTAGCTTTGTACCACCTGGTTGGGAAATTGAAAGCATGGAACTTTGATTTCATCGATGCCCAACAGGAAACAAGACACATTAAAAGCCTCGGCGCTGAATCAGTCCCAAGAAAATTATTCCTTAAAATGCTGGAAAAGGCACTTGAATATCCAACAAAAACAGGCAAATGGAGGTTGAATGATTAACAAACTTTAATTGATGGTTTACATTGATTCAAACGGATGATCTTTTATAAAATCAGGCTTGTAATGCAGGGGGCTGTCCATATTCTGGACCCATCCCCTTGTAAAACCCAGATCCGCCATTGCCTTCACAACAGCATAATATTCTGTTGGTTTTAAAGTCCTTTGAAGGTCAGGGTGTTCAATAACATAAGGATTGGGATGATATTGAGACATCAATGAGATGTGTAGTTTGTTTGATATTTGATTGGCAATGACTTCAAGCACTTTGATGCTATCATCAATATTACCTGGTAATACCAGATGCCTTATCACTATCCCAGTCATGGCATATCCCTCATTATCAACAACCAGTGTGGACCCCTTTTGGCGATACATTTCTTTAAAAGCCTCAAGTGCAAATTCAGGATAATCCCCTGCACCTGAGAATTTCTTTGAAATAACCGGATCCATATACTTGAAATCCGGAAGGTAAACATCAACCAAACCTTCCAGTTCCCGCAGGGTTTCAACTTTATCATATCCGTTGGTATTGTATACAATGGTTGGATGTATCCCCAGTTCATGGAGTGCATTGATAATGATCCTGACCTGAGGAATGAAATGAGAGGGTGATACAAACCCTACAATGTTTATGCCGATATTCAGAATATTGATGATCTCCCGCAGTATCTCCCTGAGTTGCATTTTGCAGCGTGAATGGTTCCTCTTGTTCGAACTAATCTGATAATTCTGGCAAAAGATACATTGTAGATTGCAATTTGTAAAGAAAATATTGCAAATGCCTTTACTGCCCGAAATTACAGGTTCCTCTCCCCTATGGTTGCAAATACTTGATATCCTGAATGAGGCATTGGCATTACAATAACCAAGTTTTTCAGAAAAACGGTTAACATTACAATTCCTCGGACAGATCGCACAATTCTCCAGCTCTTCCAATGGCTTTAGAAGTTGCTCATAATCAAGGCTTTCAATATCCGTCATAATATTTTTGTGTGGAAGTTTACCTTTACTAAGATATATTTTTTTTGTAACCAATCAGTGCCTAGAGTTTGGAGTGCCTAAAATGCCTGTCCGCCGCTTCGCTATGGCAGGCGGGCCTATAGTTATAGTCTCTTATCAATTGATGTAATAATGACAAACATTTCATATGCTTCGATTAAAATTAATTTATTTTCTTAGAATCAAACCAGTCTAAATCAGATATTCTGTATCTATTTTAAATAACTTTAAGCACTCCAAACTTTAGTTCACTTTAAGTACTGATTAGTTACTTATTTTTTAATACCCGTCCTATTTTGGTGAAGGCTGGGAAGGGAGAAAAATAATAAACTAATTTTGTATACTTATATCATATTTAAAACAATACAACCTATGAATAAATATTCACTTTCGCGAATAAGCCTGGTTTTCCTGCTTTTCCCTTTCTCTTTAGCAAGCCAGCACTTTCAAATTTACACTGAAGAAGGGTTGGCCCTGGAGCCTGTTTATGAAAATAATAAACCTGCAAAACTACCTGGCAGTATACCTTTATTTACATTTATTGTTAATGATTCAATGTATAGTACTCTGAATGCACAGACCATTGAAAAAGAAGGTATTGTTTATTTTAATATTAATGATAGTATTACCGGTGAATTGATTGTTGATCCTGACTTTAAAGAAGGATGGAAGGCATTGGTTTCTATTAAAAACAACTCACAGGATACGGTTGTCTTTGAAAACCTTGTTCCTTTCGGACAAAGTGATGATCATATTTATATCACCTCAACAGGTCCGTGGGCATTGGCAAGGGCAAAGTTATTCAGGCCCGGGTCAGGGCCAATAGGAGTCATATTGCCTGATAATGCCTGGGAAATGGGGTACGGGTCATTGAAACCGGATGAAGAAAATTCCATTTGTGCCATAACACGGCGGGGAAAAATAGAAACTGCTGAGAGAAGAAGATACAAGACAATATTATTTCCCGGCGGCAAAGTTCAGTATACTATCCATGTTGAAGAGTTTCAGGGTGAATGGCAAAACGGTATCAGGCTAATGTTTCGTGACAGGTTATTATACGACCTTGATGAATTCGATGATACACTTTTCGAACGTGAAGACCTCAAATGGATCAGAAATAAATACCTGATTGTACTGCAGTTTGCCTGGGATCACCAATTCTATGATTACCAAACCGGGAAATATACTGTTGAAACATTTCTTGAAGAAGGGCAAAAGATATTTGGCAGATATGACATTTACGGACTTTGGCCAACCTGGCCCAGGCTTGGTGTTGACCAGAGAAATCAATGGGATATGTTTATAAGCATGCCTAATGGAATTGAAAAGATTAAAGATATCTCCCAATCCATGCAGGCAAAAGGAACCAAATTCTTTATTTGTTACAATCCCTGGGATCAGAGCACCCGTAATGAGGATCCATACAAAGGTATGGCACGATTAATTGAAGCCACTGATGCCAATGGTGTTGTGCTGGATTGCCACGGATGGTCAAGTGAAAAATACCAGAGGGCTGCCGACAGCATTAAAGAAGGCGTCATCATGTATAGCGAAGGAATGGCCATTATAAAGGATATGCCCGGTATTGTATCCGGAAGAGTACATAATGCTATTCATTTGTCTCCCCCGCTCAACCTGAACAAGGTTATCAGGCCTGAATTCGGGATATTCAGGGTTTGCCAAAGAAATGAAAAAAGCATTCACCGTGAAGTCGCCATTGCATTTTTTAATGGATATGGTATGGAAATAAATATGTTTGCCCCGGGAAGGCCGGAAAGTATCATTGATGACCTGTTCTTCCTTGCTAAAACCACCAAATTGCTCAGGGAGAACACCTCAAATTTCCTGGTGCAGAACTGGACTCCTTTGTTGCCAACATATAAAGACAGCATCTGGGTCAATAAGTGGCCACTTGGACAAAAAGTAATATATACTGTTTATTGTCTGATCCCTGAAGGTTTTAACGGATTGTTGTTTGAGGAAAAATATGAGCCGAGATACCATTTCGTAAGCTTGTGGCATCACTATGATTTAGAGGTTGATACTTCTAACGGGAATATTTATATACCTGCTTCAACCAGGGCATTTAATAAGGATTGGTTAGGAACAAGAAAAGAAGGAAATATTGATTGTATTGCAAAACTGCCTGTAATATTAACAGCAAGTTTGGATAACGGAAATATAACTTTTGGAGCCAGCCGGGGAGACGAGATCAGGTTATGGCCGGGTGATCCCTCATATCAGCTCGAATATAAGTCTTACTCAACAGGCAATCAAAAGATCGATATGTACAAGGAATTTGGGCGTTATGAAGGAAAATTGGTAGTACAACTCTTTAAAAAGGACGAACTGCTTGATGAAAGAATACTTTATTTCAAACCAGGGGAACCGAAAATGATAAGTATTTCAGAAAAAAGCAAACCGGCAAAAAAAACACATGAAAAAATGGTATACATTCCCGGCGGAGAGTTTAATTTCTACAGTACGAACAAAGATCAGTTCATCCCCTACCCTGCTCATAATGATCATGTTATGACTATCATTGAACCCCTTTACATGGATATTTATCCGGTTACAAATAAAGAATATCACCATTTCATTCAGACAACGGGATACACACCTGCAGACACTGCCAATTTCCTTAAGCACTGGCAAAATAGAAAATATCCTCACGGTGAAGCAAAATACCCGGTTTCCTACATCGATATACATGATGCCAGGGCTTATGCAGAATGGGCAGGTAAACGATTACCAACCGAAGCTGAATGGCAGTATGCTGCCCAGGGAACTGATATGCGTAAATGGCCGTGGGGAAATGAATTCGATTCGACAAAATGTAACATTGCCATTGGCTCGCCAACTGCTGTTGACACATACCCGACAGGTGAAAGCCCGTTTGGCATCATGGATATGGTTGGAAATATATGGCAGCTTACAGATGATGTTTATGATAATGGGAGTTACAGTTTTGTCATTATGAAAGGCGGATCATACTATCATCCGACATCCAGTTGGTGGTATGTTCAGGGTGGACCCCAGCCTGTTGACCGAACACAGATGTTACTTCTGGTTTCTCCTGCTTTGAACAGAAATGCCACGGTAGGTTTCCGGTGCGTTAAAGACGCAAAATGATCCCCTTGATCCTCATCCAAGAGTTAATGTTAATTCACAACGTATTATAATATTCAATGATCTTTTTCAGGTCATCCTCATTCTTTACCCTGAGGTTTGAAGACCTGATGAATGCCGATATCTCTTCCTCCTTGTCACCAAGTATTGAAAGAACTCCTTTTTTGTTCAAGGGGATTATGAATGCATCTTGATGGTCTTTTACAATAAAATATTTTCTCTCCAGAATATACACATCGTTTTCCAGGCCATCATTTTCAGTATCAACAAAATGATAGGTGATCTCCCTTCTTAGAACAAGCTGGTATGGTCCGTCAGTAAGTACTTCAAAATAACTTTTTTTCCTTTCATTGTTTTCTTTATAAGTGTAATAGATGAATGTTCTGCCATCAAAGGTTATGGATCGGAGTTCTTCAGGAACAGCAAAGGCCAGCGTATCTTGGCCATGGATAAACTGCATCTGTTGAGCATAAATATTATAGCGATATTCTCGTCCCTGTAATATTGAACCATCCTTTAATATTGTTTCTCCTTCTTTCCACTCATCTATCAGATACATATTCCCTTCAGATCCAAGTGAAATGAAATTTACCAAAGAACCACCATCTGAAATGTATTGATCATTGGTTGCTCCGGATGGGGATATTAATATGTTTACCCTGGTAGATTCTGTACTTTTGTTTTGATCCGAAACTTTTTGAACCCCCTGAGCATCAGTGAATAGTGAGAAGGAAAGGAAGAAGGTTAATAAAAGATAAATTGTTTTCATGACATTGGTATTTTAAGTTATTTCCTGTGCTCATAAGATAATAAAAAATTTTGGATTTTCAAAGTAATGATGGTTTATTTATTAACATGGTTGGTCTGAAAGATTATTTTTAGTAAATTTATTTTCATAAAATTTAGAAATCATGATTAAAAAAACTTACCGGATTACTTTTTTCTTTCTTGTATTATTATCTTCTTGTAATGTGATTGACCAGCAACATATTACCAGGGTCGGATATCTGGGGCTGGATCAGGATGGCAGAAATGATAAGGAAATTAATGATGTATTTGATTATCTCAACTCAATACAAAATATTGAAGTTGAAAAAATCAATACAGGAGATATTAAGAATGCTACCCCCGAATCGATGGATTATGATATTATCTGGATACACAGGCCTGACAGCAGTGATTTTTCAGCAGAGGAAACCGATCCCGCACTACTGAAGAATCTCAGGGAATATGTGGAAAATGATGGAAGGTTGTTATTAACCCTCGATGCCGTTTTTTATGTTCATTTACTGGGTTTTGAGGCTAATAAACCACAAGTCAGATATAAAAAAGCCACCGATTCGGGATATGGCCGTATGCTGGGCCTGCACAGCTTCAGGGATCATCCTGTTTTCGATGGGCTCAACGGCGGGGCATATATCAATAAACCCCTGGATGATATGAATGTAAGGCAAATTGGGTATTTTGAAGAAAACATTCCTGCGAATGGAAAAGTGGTAGCCGTTGACTGGGATTACATATTCGTCAGAGAGGAAAAAAAGCTGGTTATGGAATATGATATTGATGATGGGAAAATCCTTGCAATCGGGGCATATACATATTTTAACCAGCCAAACTTCAACAAGCCTCATTTAGAGAAATTTATTCTAAATGCAATTGATTATCTCACGGATAAACCCCTAAATTCAAAAGTACATTACTGGATATATGATCAGAATGAAGTCCTGCCTTTTGAACATCAGTCTGATACATTAAAATATGCAAAACCCTGCACATGGCAGATGAGTAATGAATCTATTTCACTTGTTAATAATTCTGCAACCGGGAATTTCTGGGATGTGGCAGGTCAAAGGTTGCTGGTCATGGGTAATGAACAAGGAGGTATCGAAGAGATCTGGGCTCATCCTTTTATGGCTTTACGGGATTATGAAGCAGGTATTCAATTTTTAAATAAAGATACTGTATATTGGTTGAATAATGAGCAGCCAGGGATTGAGGTAAATCCCGAATCCTTTACCCGTATTTATAAATTCAAACAGGCTTATCTGAAAGAAGTAATTGTAGCTGACCCGGATAATCCATCTGGAATCGTTCATTATGAGTACAAGGGTGTATATCCGGGCAAAATAATTGTCCGTTTTAAAAGCAACCTTCGCCTCATGTGGCCCTATTCCGAAAAAGTTCTTGGCACCATACAATATACATTCGATAAAGGATTGAATGCATTTATCGTTCTCGACCAATCACATGACTTCGTTTGTCTGCTTGGTTCTGATAAGATTCCCGACACTACAGTTATTGGGCATTATGATGGATTTAGCAAGGAAGAACCATATCAAAGTATACCGACAAACAAATTCCAGGTGTCAGGGCTTTTCACCTTCGACCTGACAAAAAACGACAATCTTGATTTAATATTTTCAGCGACAAATGAGGGTTTGGAACAAACAATCCATGCATACAGGCAGGCAGCGGTTAATCCTGAATATATTTACTTATCTTCCCTGGATCATTGCCGTCAATTTTATGATAAGGCATTGTCCATCATATCACCGGATAATATATTCAACGAGGGATACAGATGGGCTTTGATCGCGACAGACAGGTTTTTCGTACATACACCCGGAATAGGTTCTTCCTTTGTTGCCGGATATTCAACAACAGCAAAAGGTTGGGGTGGTGGCCATAAGGTTAATGGCCGTCCCGGCTATGGATGGTATTTCGGCAGGGATGGCGAGTGGAGTGGTTTTGCCATTCTTGATTATGGCGATTTTGAGAAAGTGAGATCCATGTTAAGGATGTTTCAGAAATACCAGGACCTGAATGGGAAAATACTTCACGAACTCAGCACTTCGGGATTTGTTCATTACGATGCCTCGGATGCCACTCCATTATATATCGTATTAGCTGGCAAATATCTCAACCATTCCGGGAATATTGATTTTATCCGCAATAGCTGGCATCACATTAAGAACGCCATAGATTATTGTTATTCCACCGACAGGGATGGAGATATGCTTATAGAGAATACTAATGTCGGCCATGGCTGGGTTGAGGGCGGTCATCTCTTTGGCTCTCATTCTTCCCTGTACCTGACTTCATGCTGGGTAGCAGCCTTGAAAAATGCTTCATATATGGCAAAGAGCCTTGGATATGAAAAACTAGCTGATAAATACAATACAGATGCTGACAAGGTGATCCATAAATTAAATAATGAATTCTGGAACGGTGAAGCTAATTATTTTTACCATGGGTTGTTCAGGGATGGATCATATCACCAGTCAAAAACCATAATGCCTACTATACCAATATATTTTGGACAGATTGAGAAAGATAAAAGCAATCTGGTACTTACAGCGCTGGCAGGAAATAATTATACGTCTGACTGGGGAGTCAGAATTGTTGGTGAGGATCATCCCCAATTTAATCCGGGCGGCTACCATACCGGCAGTGTATGGCCTTTATTTACAGGGTGGACAGCACTTGCAGAATACAATAATGGTAATTGCCTTCAGGGATTCTCACATGTTATGAGCAATCTTAATGTTTATCAAGACTGGGGTCTTGGTTTTGTTGAGGAAGTTTTGCACGGAGAAACCTATAAGCCATTCGGTGTGTGCTCCCACCAGTGCTGGTCGGAAACCATGGTGATTCAACCTATTATTGAAGGAATGCTCGGGCTTGTGACAGATGCTACGGAGAACACAATTACATTAAAACCATGTTTGCCAGCCAATTGGGATTTTTTATTTGTCAATAATATTCGTTTGGGGAATAATTATATAGATATGAATATGGAAAGAGATAGTAGTATTACAAAGTATGTTTTTAAATCCACTAACGATGCTATTATCAAAGTGAACTTCGAACCCATCTTCCCATACGGTACAAAATTTGATGAATTAAAAATAAATGGTGAACCTACAGAAATTAAAAGCAAAAAGAAAAACCAGGGTGAACAACTCATCACTTGTTTTATACTTGAGAAAGAAACAAATGTTATCGTTCAACACTCTTATGGAATTGCTGTTATTCCCCTGGTCTGTGAAGTAAAACCCGGGCATAAATCAAAAGGATTCAGGATCATTTCAACACAGTTTGAAGATAATACTTTATTAATTGATCTCGAGGGAAATAGTGGTGCCAGGGAATACCTGGAAGTCTACCTTAATGACCAGAATATCGCTACCGTGAAGAATGCAAAAATAGCCGGGAAGGAAGGGAAAATAATCAGAATTGAAGTGGATTTTGAAAAGAATGAAAAGAAATACTTCCGGAAAAAATTAGAGTTGAAGGTTGAAGATTGAAGATTTTTAATTGTGAATGGAAGGAGTTATTTGTTATTGATTATTGAAAATCAGCATTCATCTGCGATTTCACCCTATAGGATAATTATTACAAGAATCAACCAATAATGAAAGTAAGCCGCAGGATCGGATGGGTAACGGCCATGAGTATAGTAGTGGCAAATATGATAGGTGCAGGAATATTCACCACTTCGGGACTGATGGCTGCAAATCTCCCAAATGCGATATGGGTTCTGGCATTTTGGTTTGCCGCCGGAATAATTGCTATTTCAGGTGCTTTATGTTACGTGGAACTGGCTACAAGAATGCCTGATCAGGGAGGTGAATATTTATATTTGACAAGATTATATCATCCTGTATTTGGCTTTCTGAGTGGCTGGACCAGCTTTATCGTAGGATTTTCAGCGCCAATTGCTGCATCAGCCCTTGGTTTTGCGGAATATATAATGGCCAATCAGGCTGTTGATACAGGTATTGATCTTTTTTTATGGAAAAAAACCATAGCTGCCGGGATCATCATCGTTTTCACAGTCATTCATTACCTGGGAATAAAATTGGGTTCATACGTTCAGAACATCCTGACAGCATTAAAGATACTCATTATCCTGGGCCTGGTATGTGCAGGGATCGTGGTTTCAAAAGGGAGCATCTCACACATAAACAATTTCATAGGTGAGCATATAAACACTTTTGAATTCGGTACAGCCATGATGTTTGCCATGTTTGCATACAGTGGCTGGAATGCCACCGCATACATAGGCGGAGAAGTTAAAAACCCTCGACGTAATTTACTTGTTTCTATGCTTGGGGGAACAGTTATAGTGATGATCATCTACATGGCTATCAACTTCTTCATTTTTTCATCGGCTCCCTATGATGTCCTGAAAGGAAGCATTCCAATTTTGAAGGTTGCATCGGTCTATGCATTTGGAAGCTGGATCGGAGAAACTTTTGGTATCCTGTGCGGACTGGCTCTTCTTTCTTCCTTGAGTGCATATATAATGATCGGACCAAGGGTCTATTTTGCAATGGCCAGAGACCGGCATTTCTTTCCTTTTGCAGCTAAAATACATCCCCGTTACGGTGTACCGGGAAGGTCTATTATTATCCAGGGATTACTTGCAGTCTTTTTCGTTTTGATAGGATCTTTCGATCAGATCATTGTTTATCTTGAATATGCTCTGCTTATCTTTCCTTTTCTGGCCGTTACAGGTCTTTTCGTTGCCCGTAAGCGTAAGATCGGAGAAGCAACAGCAGTAAAAACCCCGGGTTATCCCATTATACCACTTTTCTTTTTAATGGCTAGTTTGGGATTAATGGTTATTGCATTCGTAAATCGTCCCATAGAGTCGGTTTCCGCAATAATCACCATAATTATAGGTGTTCCTTTATTTTATTTCTGGAGGAAACGATTTAAGTCGAAGTGACCAGTGACCAGTGACCAGTGATCAGTGACGAGACTATTCAACGAATACTTCTTCTCACGACTCACAACTCACGATTCACGATGATAATTTTTTTTATCTTTACGCAAACCTTTATCATGAAGTAATAATATGCTCTCAAAGATATTTAGGAAAAAAAGAAAGAAAAAAGCCACACCCCAATATAAATTAAAATGGGAAAAGAAATGGTCCAGTGGAGATTTTGATGCATCCTGGGAAGCAGATGATATTCCTGTCCTTATCAGGGATATGGAAGCCAAAGGTATCATTAAAAAAGGGGCTTCATTGATTGATGTTGGATGTGGTTCGGGGAAGCTGTCTTTTCTGCTGGCAGAAGAGGGATTTGATGTACTTGGTATTGATTTTTCAGAATCTGCCATTAAGCAGGCAAAAACTAATTACGGAGGTAAAAATGATCGATTGAATTTCCAGGTCCATGATATTACAAACGAACCTCCTGAGGACTGGAAATTTGACCTGGCGGTCGACAAAGGAACATTTCATGTTATTCCCTTAAATCTCACCCCCAAATATGCCATGAATATCCATAAAATACTTTCGGATAACGGAAGGATCATTCTGGCATATGCCCTGAAAAAAGCATGGAAGTTAAGGGAAGTAAAAAAAAACTATGATATTAAAAATATACTCAAACAACATATTGAAGACATATTTAGTCAATATTTTACTATTGAGGAATATGCAAACAGTTCTTTTAAGAGGCATTTTGGCTTTAAGGAACCTGCTTTATTGATCCTTATGAAGAAGAAACAATTTATTAAATAAGATTTTTATTCTCACAGAGTTTCGCAGACGCTGGTTAAACCAACGGGTTAACCCGTTGGTTTTTTATGGACAGACACTAATCATATTTTAATAAATTAATATTTTATTTGAATAAATAAATTCCCCATCAACGATTTTGATATAGTACATACCAGGAGTAATTCTAGTGATATCGGTTTGAATAATGTTTTTATTTGGGGAAATGACTACTGAATCATTGCTGACAAGATGACCTGAAAGGTCATATATATAAATGTGTAATATTCTTTCTTTTTTAAATTGAGGATATAAAACAATAGTTAGGCATGAAGAAGCCGGATTGGGATATATTTTTATTGAGTGTTTTTTTATTGAATATTGTTCATTTATTGCAACCGGATTAACAGACCTGTTTAAGGGTGGCCCTAATGACGAGCTTTCATATCTTGATAAAGAGTATAAAAAATTATCAGGAGTTATTGCAAGTTGTTTAATATTCTTGTTTGTAATGTTAAAGGTGCGATCTTCCCATGTACTCCCATTATCATCAGAATAGAAAATTCCACCAATTAGAAAGCTTTGCATTTCACATCCAATAAAAATTTCTCCATTATTTATTATAACGGAAAGTACATCTCTGTTTTGTAGCACTGTTTCCCAGGTATTTCCATAATCTGAAGACTTGAGTAAACCGGAAAAATAACAACCAACAAACAATTCATGATTGGGGCTATAAGCAATTGACTGAACATTGTATCCAACTAATCCGATGTTTTCCCATGTTTCGCCAAGGTCATCTGACATAAAGATTCCGCCGTCAACAACTACGTAACTTGTTCCTCCGGCATATATCTCACTTTCTGATATTGGTAAGATTGAATTGATTACAGCATCCTGATGCAGAATCAAAGAAGTATCCCATGTATTTCCATTATCAAGGGAACGCATGATCCCTCCCCAAAATCCAGCGAAAAGAACATCAGGTGATAATTTACTTAAACTTATTACATTTTTGCTCATTGGCAATATATGCTCCCATTCATAACCTAAATTTTCAGACTTGTAGACTCCTGAATTGGTGCCTGCATAAATTGTTTCACCAGATCCCCTGAGCATACAGTATATATACCTTGCATCAAATTCGATAAATTCCCATGATTCTCCCGCATCTGTTGATCTGAATACCCCACCCAAATTGTAAGGATGGTCAGAAGATGCACCTAAGATTATTGTATCATAATTCATCGGTAAGATAGTAATAACTGGCATGCTATCAGGATAATTTATTTCTTGCCAGTATTGCTGTGAATAACAAATGTTAATATTGCTAAAATAAATAGCTAAAATGACAAGTATATATTTAATATGTATAGGAAATAACATTTAACGGCGTGATAAAATCCATTTTACAATTCTTCCGATAAGAAACAAGATCACAAGAAAAAATATAATCGTTGCCCCTGAAGGGATATCCAGATAATATGATATGGCAAGCCCTCCCAGGGTACCTGCCAGGCCAATCACGATTGAAGCCAGTATGATGGTTAAAAAGTTTTTGGTAAATAGGTTGGCAATTATCTGGGGTAATGTGAGTAAAGAAATGACAAGAATTATCCCAACAACACGGATATTAAAAACAATGGTCAGAGCAATCAAACTCATCAGTAAATAATTGATTTTTGTAACAGGAATATTTTGTGTCCTGGCAAAATCTTCATCAAATGCCACATAAAGGATTGGCTTAAAGAAGGTTGTAAAAAACAAAATAAGAAGGATGCTTAATCCTATCAACAGATACAGATCCAGGTGAGATACCGTCAAAATACTTCCGAAAAGGTAACTCATCAGATTTGGAGCATACCCGGGTGTTATATAAACAAAAATGATCCCGACAGCCATGCCGAATGCCCATAAAATAGCAATGGCCGAATCTTCACGTATGGAAGCCTTTTTCGTTGTGTATTCAATGCCCAATGCTGATAAAACAGCAAATACCGCCGCACCCAGGATGGGATTAAATCCGAAGTAATACCCCAGTCCAATACCTCCAAAAGAAGCGTGTGACAACCCTCCTCCAATAAAAACGATCCTCTTTGAGACAATATAAGTTCCAACAATACCACAGCTTATTGCAGCCAGTACAGCAGCGTACAAAGCATTGATAAAGAAATCATATTGAAACAAACTGAACATGCTTTTTATAATATTACAAAATAAAATCTTGTTTTTTTAACAAGTTTTATTTCCGTTAAAGACTTTTATCTTTTTACTTTTATCTTTTATCTTGCAGTTTACTGCATTATGATTTATCGTGTTCTTTCAAAACTGTGTGTGGCACATCCCCATGGGTTATGATCTGGAGCGGGCAATCATAGGCAGCAAGCTGTTTCTCTGTGATAATGTTGGATGGATGATAGTGAAGTTTCCTGTTTACACAAGCGATAGTTTTAATGTAGTATGCAATCGTACCCACATCATGCGATACAAGCATGATGGCCATCCTATCATTGAGCTTCTTAAGTTCATTAAAAAGATCCCTTTCAAACTGGTTATCTACATATGTATTTGGCTCATCAAGGATCAAAAGTTCCGGTTGTGAAATGAGTGATCTGCACAGGAAAACACGCTGCATCTCCCCTCCTGAAAGTTCGCCAATGGCTTTTTTCCTCAAGTGTATAACACCCATTTGCTCCAGTAATTCCTTTGCCTTATTCTGGCCTTTTTTTGATAATTTACCCGGTAATTTACCCTTACCTGCCATACCGGAAAGCACCACATCAAATACGGATATTGGAAATTTGGTATCAAATCGGCTGATCTGAGGCATATAACCTATTGATCCTTTATCAAAAAAAAGCTGTATGCTTCCACTAACGGGTTTTGCCAGCCCCAGGATTGCTTTGACCAATGTAGTCTTACCACCACCATTAGGACCTATGACACCGAGAAAGTCATTTTCATAAATATCCAGGTCAACATCTTTTAAAACATTATCTCCATTATAGGCAACTGATAATGACTGTATTTCGACTAACTTTTTACTCATAAGTGTCATTTAAAACCATTGTCATCTTTTCAGTGATCTCGATGATCTGTTTCTTCCAGTTAAAATCCAGAGGATTGATCCGGATAACTTTTCCACCTAATTCCCTTGCCACGGATTCAGCATTTTTCCAGTCAAACTCTGCCTGGATGAAAACATCTCTGATATTTTCACTTCCGGCCTGGTCAATGATCCGGGACAGATGGGCAATAGAAGGGGATTTACCCTCCTTTTCAATGGATATTTGCTCTAAACCATAATCCCTTGCATAATATGAAAGCGCCGGATGGAATATCAGGAATTTATTTGACCGGGCAGATGATATTTTATCCGTGATCCAATGGTCAAGTTCATGTAGTTCACTAATAAATGTATCGTAATTATTTTTAAATTCCTTCTTGTGTCCGGGATCAAGTTCGCATAATGTTTCATAAATATTGCGGGCAATGATGATGCTTGATCGGGGTGATACCCATATATGAGGATCAACACTGCTTGTGCTGTTTTCATCAGCTTCATATTGTCCATGAAAATGTCCCCGTATCAGTTCGATTCCTTCGGACATATCTGTTATCTTCATGCCGGGATTGATATCGCTTAATTTTTTCATCCAACTCAATTCAAATCCTATGTATCCGATTTTCATGTACAATAATGATTGACTCAATTCCATCATCTGCTTTGCGGTGGGTTCATAGGTTGCCGGACTTGCAGCTTCAGGGATCATTACATTCACATCAAAACGGTCACCTGCTATTCGTTCAATAAAATATTTTTGCGGCAGCATGCTGACACTGATTTGAAGCTTTTTGTCAGTTTCTTCATTATGCCTGCACCCAATAAATACCACAGTTAGCAAAAAGATGATTATGATCCGGTTCATATTCTAAAAAAATGTCAGATGTGCAATCGGAATACAAATATAACTTTAATAATCATAGAAATCCATGATCAGTGACCTGTGATCAGTGACCAGTGACCAGATTGACCCGCAACACTTTTCACATTTCACATTTAACATTTCACATTTCACATTCCACTACTCCCTATAGCCATCATACACATCCTTAAGCTGAACAACCTTAATGTCCAACATATTAGACAGATACCTGTCAAGGAAGGGTTTATGGTTTGCGCCGATGATCACCAGGATCCTGTACCCAGGGTACATGGCTGATATCTTCCTGATGTTGGAAGCGATATTCAGGTTCCTCACTTCCCAGAGTGCTACGCGGCTGCGGTCGAGGCCCGATGGCAGGTTGGTACGAAAGAACATCGCCCACTGGGTATTAAAATCTTCCTGAAGATAGGCCGGGGAATTGAGATAGAGGAAATATGGGAGCAGGTTATTCTGGCGCAGGGCTATCCTCATCCTTTCATCCGAATTCCGATACAGGGACGAATTCATAACTTCATAAAACTCGTCAGTCACCTGAAACTCATCCATTAGCACATCTGAGAAAGTCAGAAAGACGTCCTTATCTGTATGGTCGTCAACCTGGTAAAGCCTTTCCAACCTGGAATCCAGAGCCACACGGATCCCGATAGCGTTGATCTCGTTGACCGTTAACAGGGCATTATCAAGGTGTTTTTTTATTTCTAACGGCAAGGATAAGTCATCCCTTTGTAATTTAGAAAGATATGCCCACTGCAACAATGCCGAGTAGTAATCATAAGCAGCTAACAGGTGCATGATCAGATCACCCTTGTTGACCTTGTAGCCTTCTTCGGCCTTGGTCAGCAGTGAATCGGCTTTATACCTGGCCTCAGGGCCGAAAATACCAAGCTTTTCCCTTGCCATGTTTCCGTATAGGGTAATAACCCCGGCATACTGTTGAATAACCATCTCATAATTTTGTCCTTCGCTGATCTCGAAATCAATGACGTGCGGAGGTTGGGCCTCCACGCCGATCAGGTCAGGCTGCCAGAAGCGGAACATCATGATAAGACTGTCAAGAGATGGAGGCCTGAACTCGTTGCGGAACTGGCTCAGGTGTGGCGAAGCCAGGATCAGTACCTGGGTTTTATCATCGTTATTGATCGGTACATTGAAATTGAATCCGGATTGCCCCCTTGCGAAACCGGTCATTAAGAACAAGACAGCAGATAAAGCGATAATAAATACTTTTTTCATGTTATAAAGGTTTTTGTTAATATTCATTTATCTCTAACTTAAAACAATACTGGAATATTGATACAGTTCAAGGTAGGAGAAATGTTGTTGATTGTTATTGATTGTTATTAATAGTTATTGATAGTTATTAAGATGCGTCACTGGTCACTCATACGGGCACGCTGGTCACTGATCACGATTCAACCATTCCAATCTTAAAAACTACTATATACCGGAGATATGCTCACAAAATATTCCCATTAACATCCGTCTTAATAATGAATATATTACCTCCGTCAGAAATACTCATGGTTGTTCCGGCAATGATCATTTTGCCATCCGGCAATACACGAACCGCATTTCCCCATTCACTTTTGTTTTCCCCATAAACTTTTGCCCAGTCCACACTACCTCCAAGGTTGATCTTCAGCAAGTAAATATCATCATCAATGTTTTCAACCGTATACTGGCTGCCAGAAATGACATAACCGTTTGTTGCTTGCTGGATACAAAATCCTTTTTCCGATTTACTGGCTGATCCGTATGATTTTTCCCAGATTTTACTGCCGGTGGCTGTGGTCTTGACCAGATAAACATCTGATGAGTAATATTGTGTCATACCACATGCCAGTATTTCGCCCTGGGTGTTTTCAATAAGATAAAATCCTTCTTCCCAGTTACTGCCGCCAAATGACTTTTTCCAAAGCAATTTACCGTCTGTATCGATCTTCATCAGCAGCATATTTTTATTGTTGTTGGTCTCATCTCTTCCGGTTAAAACAAAACCTCCATCATTGGCAGGCTGGATGCAGTATGCTGTTTCTTCGCCAGGGTCTTCATAGGTCTTTGTCCAAAGTGTATCTCCATCATTATTAAATTTAATAACATATACATCACCGAATGCATCTGATTTACTGAAGTTTTGGGTATGGCCGCAGAGAATATAATTATCATCCTGGGTTTTACTGATACAATGGCAGACATTTATATCGCCCCATCCAAATTTCCGTGTCCAGACTGTATCCCCCTGCTGGTTCATTTTCATAATATAAATATCTGAAGTCGTAAATGTGAATGAACTTCCTGCGATGATATAACCGTTGTCATTAGTCACCTGGATAGATTCTGCCTCATCATTCTGATTAGTGCCAATGTTCTTGTTCCAGATTTCCTGTCCATCCTGTGAAACTTTAAGAACAAGATATTTGCCGTTATATGTTCCGGCCAAAACCATGTTATTGTCAGGTGTAAGCTGGAGGGCACTCCCTGCCAAATAACTTAATTTGCCATCATAGCAGGTCCATTTGATGCCGTTTCCATTGGGTTGATCTTCAT
>JAUWGC010000188.1 GCA_030606625.1 Bacteroidales bacterium
GTCTGAAGAAATAATTTAAGTTCTCCGTCAGATTCATTTAATAGCTTATTATGGAAGTTTTTTACTTCAGGATCACCATTTAGTGCTATTGAATAAATAAGTAGTTGAAAATCTTTTTCTTTAATATTTTTCTGCTCAACTTGCCTGGAAAGATATTCATATAATTGCGATGATGTTTGTATTTCCGGGCCAGGAATCTGAAGAGTATCAAGGATTTCCTTCAAATCGCCGTAAGCATATTTGGTTAATGATTCTTTAAATGTTATTAAAAGATCCCGATTGTGGAGATCATCGATAATAAATATTGATTTAACTTCTTCTTCTGTAAATGCTGATGATATGCCTGCCTTTTCTGTCAGATGCTGCATCAATTCATCAGGCGTGGTAATATTTTCTTTTTGCAGATCAACTTCATGAATGATATTGCTCATATCTTTTTCTGTATTGACAGCAATAAAATTTCTGAAATCTTCAATTTTAATAATACCATCGTTTTCTCCAACGGTTACTATCTCTTCCAATTCATTTTTTGGGATTGATTGTTTGGCAAGATATTCAAATAATTCTTCAGAGGTTCCAATCTCTTGATCTTTAAGGTTGATATCTTCAAGAACAGCTATCAGATTATCACTTTTTGCAAGGTTTGTAAGAGTTCCAAGCAGATCTGTAAGTTCTTCAGGTGGTTCTTCCTTTCGACTTTTTGAAATTAAATCTGCAACAGGTTTTTTGACCGGTGGGATGAATGATATTTCAGTTTCTTTTATGGTTTGATTGCCAAATTGATCTGTAAGCGTAAATTTCAGTTGGTTATCACCTTCAAGCGGAATAGCTTTGTAGGCAAATAAAGTGTCTGTGATGTAAAACGTGTCAGCTTTTTGTAATAAGGAGTCTTGAAAGTAATGGACAATCAGTCTTGAGTTATTTTCAGTCTCAAGTTGTAATATAAGTGGCTTATTATCAGTAACAACAAAACTGGTGTCCGGTATCTCAAAATCAGCAATCAGATCCAGCGGTATCAATTCCACAGAAGGTATTTGAATCCTGTCATTTTCCTGGTTTGCTGACATAGAAATAAGTTCACTTGTCTTTTCAAGATTTGTCCCACTGAAAATCAATTGGTAATTACCGGCAATCACTTCTACAAAATATTCTCCGGTTTCTAAGTTGGGTTTAACAATAGCAATAGTATCGCCTGCCGGATAGCTAACAACATATACTCTGAATGATTCATCAAACTTCCATTTGATATCTTTTATAGATACTATACCTGACAGCCTGAATTTCCTTGGATGTTCTTCGGAAAAAATTTCCAGCAGAAAAATATCTCTTTCGCCCATTCCTTCATCAGTAAACTGTGAGTAATAAGCAAAGTTTCCATCTTTTGCAGGTGCGTAAAAAAGATCATCATCTGGTGTATTAATAGGATACCCCATATTTAATGGTTTTGACCATTCAGCAGAATCCAGTAATGTAGAATACAAAATATCATATCCACCTGTGTTAAAGTGTCCGTATGAACTAAAAAACAAGGTTTGTCCATCTTCAGTAACAAAAGGTGTTTCTTCATTATATTCTGTATTGATATTAGGTCCAAGGTTAACTGCCGGTCCCCATTCGCCGAGCGAGTCTTTTACAGATCTGTATATATCAAGCCCTCCATATGTTCCTTTCCGGTTGCTGGTAAAATACATTGTATTCTCATCTTTGGTAACACAGGCATGAGATTCCCAGTATTTGTCATTTATATTTTCGTTCAATTTCTCTACACTCGACCACACACCATTTGAGTAATGGCTGATATAGATATTTCCAACATAATTATCGAGTTTATAAAGGTAGAGAGTTGTCCCGTCCCACGAAAGTGCACAGGGGTACAGATCCTCATCCACTCCTAACTGGAATGTTAAATCCATAGGGTTACTCCAGGTACCATTAACTTTTTCAGAAAAGAAAACACCGTCGAAAAATTGCAGTGCCCGTGTGTAAATCATTTTTGTGCCGTCTCCGGAAACAACAGGATTATAATCGGAGAAACGTGTATTTACAGGCTCTCCAAGGTTATGATATTTGAGGAATAATGGATTCTGCTGTAGTTTTTTCGCATTTAAGCATGACTCCATCTGTTTATTAACAACAATCGAATCATAAATCTTTGGGTTAAGCAATTCTTTAAATATGGAATAGATTTCAAGTGCTTTATCAAGTTGTTTGTTTACCCGATATGCATTGGCCAGAAAATAATAAGCATCTACGGGTGCCTGTGTTTCCCTGAAAGAACCTTCTTTGTACTTCTCGTCTGTGTTCAAAATTGCTTTTTCCAGATATTCTATCGCTTTATCTTTTTGTCCGGGTGTGTTCAGGTAACACTGTCCGATCCTGTACCTGTAATTGTCATTTTCAGGGTAAATTTTAAGTAAATCAAGATAACCCGGGAGAGCTTCATTGTATTCCTCGTACAGAATATATGATTCCGCCTCAAAGAATTTTTCTTTAAACTCTCTTTTCTTTTGTCCTGACGCAGATATAGATAAAAGAAAAGCAATAAGTAAACTGAGGTACAATGGTCTCATAAAAATAACCTGTTAATGGAATGATACGAATTTACTAATATAATGAATTGATTTAATTAATTTATGATGAACTATTAAAATAAATTGATAAAGGATAACTGAAATA
>JAUWGC010000085.1 GCA_030606625.1 Bacteroidales bacterium
TTAATAATTTATATATATAAAGTCAGAAACTAAATCAGTATAATTGTAATCTGAAAAAGATCATGATAAGGAAAAAAATACTGGAACTAAAAAAGAATAAGAATGCTGTAATTCTGGCGCATTTTTATCAGATACCTGAAATACAGGATGTTGCAGATTATGTTGGTGATAGTTTAGGGCTGGCTCAAAAAGCAAAAGAAGCAGCTGCAGATATAATTGTATTTGCCGGTGTTCATTTTATGGCAGAAACGGCGAAGATACTTAATCCTTCGAAAAAAGTATTGTTGCCGGATTTAGAGGCAGGTTGTTCTCTTGCAGAATCATGCCCGGCAAAGAAATTTTCAAAATTTAAGAAGAAGTATAGAGATCATATAGTTATTTCTTATATAAATTGTACCGCAGAAATAAAAGCAATGTCTGATGTAATATGCACATCCGGTAATGCGGTAAAATTAGTTGAATCATATCCAAAGGAAAAGAAGATAATTTTTGCTCCTGATAAAAACCTGGGAAGTTATATTAACAAGGTTACGGGAAGAAATATGGTTTTGTGGGAAGGAATCTGTGAGGTTCATGATGTGCTGGAAGCAGAAGCGATCATAAATTTGAAAATACAAAACAAGGAAGCAAAACTGATTGCACATCCGGAATGTAAAGCAACGGTACTGGAAGTTGCAGATTTTGTCGGATCTACAACAGAAATGCTGAAATATACAATCAGGGATAAATCAAAAAAATATATAGTTGCCACTGAGACAGGTATTTTACATCAGATGAAAAAATCCTCTCCTGAAAAAGAATTTATTATTGTACCAACAGATGAAACATGTTCATGTAATGATTGTTCATATATGAAAATGAATACAATGGAGAAACTTTATTCATGCATGATAAACGAAAAACCGGAAATAATAATGGAGAAAGATATAATGGATAAGGCAAGGAAACCGATTGAAAAAATGCTGGAAATTTCAGAAAATTTGAATTTGGTGTAAAAAATATAATAGTCAGATGAACAGAAGTTTAATAATATTTCTATTTATGTTTCTGATCAAGTCATCAGTTGCACAGGAACAAATTAACCCGAATGGTTATAATACATTCTATTATGAGAATGGGAAAAAATCAAGTGAAGGTTATATGAAAGATGGAAAACCTGATGGATATTGGAAAACA
Source organism: Bacteroidales bacterium (assembly GCA_030606625.1). Classification (GTDB taxonomy): domain Bacteria; phylum Bacteroidota; class Bacteroidia; order Bacteroidales; family B18-G4; genus JAUWGC01. The sequence goes on from JAUWGC010000085.1 coordinate 1,177, forward strand.
TATAATGAGCAGAGAACACTTATATCTGAAGGTAACAGGAAAAATTTCCTCCTTGACAGTACATGGAAATTTTACAATAATGAAGGAAAGCTGAAACTTGAAATTAACTATCTGGAAGGGAAAAAACATGGTCCAAGAATAAGTTATCGTGAAAAGGAGGTTGTAAAAGAGAATTTCGCGGATGATTTGAAACAAGGTTTAACAATTTATTCTTACACTAACGGAAGGGTAAAAAAAACATTGAATTTTATAGACGGCCTGGAAAATGGGTTGGCAAAAATATACGATACATCAGGTATTATTATTGAATTGATCACTTATAAAAAAGGATTTATCACAGACAGGGAAAAGATCAACCGAAGGGACCAAAAAGGTAAAAAACATGGAAAATGGAAAGAATTTTATGAAAACGGTATACTGAAAAAGGAAGGAACCTATAAACATGGTTTAGAACATGGTTATTTTAAAGAATATGATATTGAAAGTAATCTTGTCAGTGCAGCTAAATATGTGAATGGTGAAAAACAAATGAATGTTGCGGAATTAAAAAAACTTGACGTAATAACGGAATATTATCCCAGCGGCAATGTTAAGATCAAAGCAACATATAAAGATAAAGTACCGGAGGGAATATGGCGTGAATATTCAGAAGAGGGAGAAGTTGAAAAGTCTTATGTATATAAAAACGGCGTTGTTATTGGTGAGGGAATAATAACAGAAAAGGGTGAGAAAAACGGTGAATGGAAAGAATACTATAATGACGGGCAGATAAAAGCAGAAGGTAAATATGACCATGACGCTAAAATTGAAGAGTGGAAATTTTATCATAAAAATGGGAAAACAGAACAAATTGGCAGTTATACTAAAGAAGGAAAATTAACCGGTATCTGGAAGTGGTATTATTCTTCAGGGCTGCTTTTAAGGGAAGAAAGTTTTTATGAAGATAAACCTGATGGTGTATTGACAGAATATGACGAACTGAGCAACATTATTACGCAGGGAGAGTTTATTAATGGGCTGGAGGAAGGATTTTGGTATTACAACCTTGGGGACCAACGGGAAGAAGGTGAATATGTTGAAGGCTTAATGGATGGCTGGTGGAAACATTTTTACAATGACGGTACAATAAGTTTTGAAGGACGTTTTATTGAAGGTAATCCTCATGGAAGACATGTTTATTACCGGGACAATGGTAATATAAAAGATGAAGGATACTATGTGATGGGTATAAAGCATGGCCAATGGACTTCTTATAACAAAGACGGTACTCCGTATTTGGTAATTACGTATCAAAATGGAATAGAAAAGAAATACGATGGCATAAAAATAATTCCGGAATTTAAGCCTGATGATTTTGAGTAAATAAAAATATGTAAATTTGTCTGATTGTTTGAATTATTAACCAAAGATTTAAAGCTATGTACAAAAATTTTTTAACGTTAATTGTAATTGCTGGTTTGCTTATATCATGCAGTGGTGACGCAACTCAGCAAAAGGATGAAGCAACGCAGGAAGAAACGCAGGAAGTGACTACAGAAGCTGTAGAAGTGATAGAGCCTGTACTAATTGCTGTTGTTGATTTCAAAGACAAAGCCGGAGAACTGGTTGGTCAGGAAATTCTGATCGAAGGTACTATAATCCACGTGTGTAAACACGGGGGTAGAAAGATGTTTATAATAGGAGATGATCCGGATGAACCGGTTAAGATCGTTCTGGGAGAAGAAATGGTTGCTTTCCAGCCTGAAATGGAAGGCAAATATGTGAAAGTAAATGGAATTGTTGAAGGTATGGATGTTGAAGAGCCGGAAGGAGAAGGAAAAGAACATGAACAAGACGAGGAACATGAAGGGAAATATCACAAGAAGCAATATTCGGTTAAATGTCTGAAGTATGCTGTTAAGGAAGAAGAACCACCGCCTCCTCCGGAAGAGGAAGAAGTAGAAGAATAAAAGACTCAGGGCCGGTAGTAAAACTGGCCTTGATTCTTTTTAGCCTGATAATATTTGTTTTGGCCCGGTTATCATCAATAACAGAAATAAAATGAAAAACTGGAGGAAATGGTTTCGTGTTATCCACCGTGACTTTGGATATTTGTTTTTTGCAGTGACTATTATATATGCTATTTCAGGGGTAGCTATCAACCACGTAGATGACTGGAATCCTAACTATATTATCATAAGGGATAAAATACAGGTTGATATATCTGAAGATGCTGATATCAGGCAAGTAAAAGAGATGCTGGCTGATGTTGGTGAGTCAGGTAAATATAAAAAACATTACTTTCCGGATAACAGCTATCTGAAAGTATTTATTAAAGACGGAACAGTAGAGGTTAATACGAAAACGGGCAGAGGTGTCATTGAAAAGGTCAGAAAGAGACCAATATTTCATCAGATGAACTTCCTGCATTACAATCCTGTTAAGTGGTGGACATATTTTTCCGATCTATATTCAGTAGCCTTGGTAATCCTGTCAGTGACGGGTTTATTTATTTTACGAGGTAAAAAAGGAATAACTGGCAGAGGGGCATGGCTCACTATTTTAGGCATCATGATACCATTGATATTTTTATTAGTTTATTATTATTGATCATGAATGAATATTTGTTTATTTTCTTATTCATAGTTTGGTATGTTTTATCCCTGGTGGTTGCTGAGAAGATAGGAAAGAAAAGGAAAATAGGGGAAGAATGGTCATTTTTTATCAGCTTTATGCTCAGCCCGGCAATTGGACTTATTGCATCGATGATTACAAAGAGAAGATAAAAAACAAATTTGTTCGTGATCAGTAAACAGTGAACATTATTCTGTAAATTCAAAGTCCATTTGCTTTTTTGACAGGTCGATTTTCTTTACACGTATATTCACTTTATCTCCCAGCTTGTATTGATGTCCGTGACGCTGGCCGATCACCCGGTAATTTTCTTCGTCGAGGTAATAAAAATCATCATCAAGATCCTGAAGGCGGACCATGCCTTCACATTTGTTTTCGATGATCTCAACATAAATACCCCATTTGCTAACACCGCTTATAAGGGCAAAAAACTTTTTGCCGATTTTATCAAGCATGTATTCTGACTGCTTATATTTGATTGAAGCCCGTTCGGCATCAATGGCCTTTCTTTCCATTTCTGAAGTATGCACACAAATATCTTCGTATTCTTTTTGATTGACAGAAGAACCGCCATTAATGTACTTTTCGAGTAGACGATGAACAATCATGTCGGGATAGCGGCGGATAGGGGATGTAAAATGAGTGTAATAGGAGAAAGCCAGTCCGTAATGGCCAATGTTTTGTGTTGAGTATTCAGCTTTGGCCATAGTTCTTATGGCAATCGTTTCGATCATGTTTTTTTCACCTTTGCCTGCGATCTGCCTGAAAAGGGTGTTATAGGATTTTGCAAGGCTCTTTTGAGAGTTAATGTTCAATTTATAGCCCAACCTGTGCAGGAATTGGACGAATGTTGCAAGCTTTTCAGGCTGGGGAGAATCATGAACACGATAAATAAATGTCTTTATCTGTTGCTTTCTCCGTTTTCGGCCAATAAATTCCGCGACTTTCTTGTTGGCAAGCAGCATCAGATCTTCAATCAGCTTATTGGAATCCTTCTGTTCAATGATCCGTATACTGATGGGCTTGCCTTCGTCATCGAGTTCAAAATTAACTTCCTGGGTCTGGAAATTGATAGAACCGTTATTAAAACGTTCTTCCCTGAGTTTAAAAGCAATATTGTTAAGAACCAGTATTTGGCTGGAAAACTCACCTTTCCCGGTCTCGATGATCTTCTGAACTTCCTCGTAGTTGAAACGCCGGTCGGAGCGGATAATGGTTTTTCCGAACCATTGGCTTTTAACTTCTGCCTCGTCGGTCATCTCAAAGACTGCAGAAAAACACAATTTATCCTCATTGGCTTTGAGTGAGCATGTGAAATTGGAAAGCTTTTCCGGAAGCATAGGTATGACACGGTCTACAAGATATATTGAAGTGCCCCTGTTAAATGCTTCCTTGTCGGTCAGGGTATCAGACTTAACATAATATGAAACATCGGCAATATGTATACCAACCTCCCAGTTACCGTTTTTGAGCTTACGCAGGGAAACAGCATCGTCGAAGTCTTTTGCATCTTCAGGATCAATAGTGATGGTGAACACATTCCTGAAATCCTTTCTTTTTCTGATCTCTTCTGCAGGGATCTTCACGGGAATATTTACGACTTCTCTTTCAACTGCTTTAGGAAAAGAAAGTGGGAAGCCATGTTCAACGATGATAGATTGCATTTCCACCTGGTTATTGCCAGGAATACCGAGGACTTTTATTACTTCTCCAAAAGGGTTTTTTGAATGTTCTGGCCAATCGGTGATCTTCACAACTACCTTTTCACCATTTTTTGCCTCGTTGAGATCACTTTTGGGAATAAATATGTCGACCGGCATATTTTGGCTGTCTTGTAAAAGAAAAGCGAAATTCCTGGAAACTTTAATGGTACCAACGAATTGTTCTTTTTGCCTTTTAATGATCTTAATGATCTGTCCTTCAGGCTTTCTTCCCGGCCTTTTGGGGAACATCCTTACTTTAACCTTGTCGCCATGTATTGCATGATAGGTATTGTTGGAAGCAATGAATATATCCTCACCTCCTTCAGCCCGGATAACATAAGCCTTGCCCGTTTGTTTCATGTCCACTGTTCCGGTGATCAATGCTGTTGGTTGGGCAGGTTTGGTTAGTTTACCTTTTCTGCCGCGGGGCTTCTTATTATAATTTTTCTTTTTTGCCATGAGTGTTTAATTATTTTGAAATTCTCCTTTAGGTATTGCTTCTATCAAACCCCTGGTGTAATCTGATTTGGGATGATGATAGATGTTGTCTGCATCTCCAAGTTCCAGGATCTTCCCGTCCTTCATAACTGCCATACGGTCAGACATGAATTTTACCACTGAAAGGTCGTGGGAAATAAAGATATAAGTAAATCCATAATCTTCTTTCAGGTCATTGAGTAGATTAAGGATCTGGGCTTGCACTGAGACATCCAGGGCAGAAACAGACTCATCACAAATGATGAATTCGGGATTTATTGCCAGAGCCCTGGCAATGCAGATCCTTTGTCGCTGTCCTCCTGAAAGTTCATGAGGATAACGGTAGAAATATGATGGTTCCATATTAACTTTTTCCAGCAACTCAAGCGCTTTTTCCTTTCTTACGATGTCATTTTTATACAAACCATGTACTTTCATCGGTTCGATAACGGCGGAACCTACGGGTAACCTGGGATTAAGGGAAGAATACGGATCCTGAAAGATGATCTGCAGGTTCTTTCTTATTGGACGCATGGAAGCCGGCGGAAGGTTTGTAATGTCTTTGCTCCTGAAATAAATCTTTCCGCTTGTAGGATTGGTAAGTTTCAGGATTGTCCTGCCAAGAGTTGTTTTACCACAGCCTGATTCACCTACCAGCCCGAGTGTTTCTCCGGGGTAAACATCAAAACTGACATCGTCCACGGCTTTAACATTTCCTGTTGTCTTGCCGAATAATCCTTTACGGACAGGGAAATATGTTTTGATATTTTCCAGGACCAGCAGAGGTTGCCGGCCAGATATTTTATCCTTTCTTTTTTTATTCTCTTTTTCTTTTATTGAAAGGCCGGCAATAAAATTATTAATTGATCTGCCATCTGAGCGTGATAAAAAATCATCGACCGTAGGCAGCCTATTATAATGATGTTCCGGTGATGGCCTGCAGGCAAGCAATCCTTTGGTATAAGGATTATGTGGGTTTGTAAACAATTCCCTGACATGGCCTGATTCAACGATCTTACCCTGGTACATGACTATCACATCGTCTGCGATTTCAGCGATAACACCAAGGTCATGGCTGATGAAGATGATCGCCATTCCGTGTTTTTCCTGTATTGTCTTCAGCAGGTTGAGGATGTTTTTCTGTACTGTCACATCAAGAGCGGTGGTAGGTTCGTCAGCAATGAGTATTGAAGGATTGCCAGATATGGCCATTGCGATCATCACACGCTGTTTTTGCCCGCCGGACAACTGGTAGGGATAGGAATGATAAATATCTGCGGGACGCGGAAGGCCAACCTCTTCAAATAATTGATATGTTCTCTCTTTGGCCTGTTTCAACGTTAATGTCCGGTGTTCCCGCAAAGCTTCTAAAACCTGGTTCCCGCAGGTGAACACCGGGTTAAGTGAAGTCATAGGTTCCTGGAAGATCATGGCTATTTCCTTACCTCTGTATCTCCGCAGTTCGTTCTCTTTTAGCTTGAGCAGATCGACATAATTTCCAAATGTATTTAAATAAGTGATCTCACCACTATCGATATAACCCGGAGGAGAACTAATCAACCGCATGATTGATAATGCTGTTACCGATTTCCCCGACCCTGATTCGCCGACGATACCCAATGTTTTAGATCCGGAAAGATCAAATGAAACATTTTCTGTGGCATGGATTATGCCTTCATCAGTATGGAATTTGACAGTAAGGTTGCGAACAGAAAGCAGAGCGGGATCAGGCATATATATTGTGATTAATCAGAGTTTGTATTTAAAGTAGTGAATATTCTACATAAAATATGAAGAAAATTCCAAGCATCAAGCACCAAATTCCAAACATACTTCAAAATTACATCTTTTTAATAACGTGTGATGGAACATTTAACAATCAGAGGGATTAAAAGATAAAATATACAATGTACAATGTACAATATAAAATGTAAAATAAACGGTATGATCCTGATCAGTGATTTTTTTAATCTTATTTACCCCAGGCTATGCTTAGCATGCGGGCACAGTCTCTTTAGTAATGAAAAAACTATTTGTACATCCTGTCTTTATCATCTGCCAGGGACGGATTTTCATAAAGATAAAAATAATCCTGTCAGTCAGGTTTTCTGGGGTAAGGTGAAACTGGAAGCAGCTGCAGCATATTATTTCTATTCAAAAGGAGGTAAAGTCCGGCATCTGATCCATAGCCTGAAATATGCCGGTAAGAAAGAAATAGGGATTTATATCGGGAAACTTTACGGGATGGATCTGTGTTCCTGCCCGCCCTTCGAAGATGTTGATGTTATTGTGCCGGTTCCTTTACATCCAAAGAAGCTAAGAAAAAGGGGTTTTAACCAAAGTGAGATGTTTGCCAGGGGGATGGCAATATCCATGAATGTTAAAGTGGATACAAAAATACTTTACCGGCGTATTGCATCACAAACACAAACAAGGAAAACAAGGTTCAACCGATGGAAGAATGTTGAAAACATTTTTGATATCAGGAAAGCCGGGTCATTAAAAGACAAGCACATACTGTTGGTGGATGATGTGATAACAACGGGATCAACAATAGAATCCTGTGTTCATGCCCTTGAGAAGATCCCCTTTGTCAGGATAAGTGTTGTCGCTATGGCGTTTGCATCGAATTGAACCCGACGGGGTAGTTCAGTTTCAACAAGAATAGCTATCTTTACCATATGCAAATTAATTAACAAAATTATAACGTTATGAAAAAGCATTTACTGTTTTTCATTGCTATTATATTCATTTCGTTTCAATTACAGGCACAGTCGTATTATAATAATGACTCTATTACCGATCCGGGTTTTGAAAAATGGATTATCAATCCAAACCCACCATATGAACCATATGAGGATCTTGAATATTGGGGAACACCTAATGAATTCACATCTTTAATAGGAGTTATTACTGTTACAAAAGATACGAATACCACTTATGGCAATTATGTGGCAAGGCTGGAAACTAAGTATATTTATGCTTTTGAAGTACCCGGAGTAGTTACATTAGGGGAAATTAAAGTGGATATAATAACAGCCGATATAGAAATAACAGGAGGGATTCCTTTTACAGGAAAACCTTTAAGGCTTAAGGGTTTTTTCAAATACCAGCCACACAATAATGATACATGTGTAGTAGTGGTTTTTTTAACAAGGTTTATACCAATCAAAGGAAAAAGGGACACGCTAGGTGTAGGTAGTTTTTTTTCCGGTGACACTATAAGCGATTGGACAGAATTTACTGTTGAAATTCAATATTTAAATGAGGAAATTCCGGATTCATTAAGCATTATTTTTTCTTCGTCCTACAATTATAACAATCCTGTACCCGGTTCGGTAATGTGGATTGATAACCTTGTATTCGAAGGTAATGAAGGCATAGCCCTGGATATTATTCCAAAGGTTAGAGTAAATGTTTACCCTAATCCTGCCACTGATAATATAACTTTTGACCTTGAAGAATATCCTGAAGAAGGGGAGATCATTATCTACAATACTGAGGGGCGGCAAGTGTATTCAGGAGAGGTGAAGCAGCAAAGATTCACCATTGATATCACCGGCCTGACTACCGGTAACTACTACTATCAGTTAATTGATGGCAGCGTGCGTGTGGGTAGCGGATCGTTTGTAATAGGTGAAAAGTGAAAAGTGAAATGAGAGTATGAATTTCTTAAATATCGTACCTCGTGAGTGGCAAATCTAAAATCAAGATGAAAAAAGTATTATTGTTAATTTCGGTGTTTGTATTGTTAAACGCCTGCAAATCGGACAGGGTTTATGAAAAATACGAGAAGTTCCCTGATCAATCCTGGAACAGGTTTGATAATCTGGAATTCGAAATACCGGTTGGAAATATCAATTCAACCTATGATATTTATATTACCATCCGGCATATCACGCAATATCCTTATAAGAACCTGCTTATCACCACTATTCTGACCACTCCTTCAGGAGAAGTCCGTTTTATGGATTATGATCTGGAGATCAGGGACAAAGAAGGCAAACCCCTGGGTGAAAACATGGAAAATCGGTGGGATATTAAAATTCCTCTTCGCAAAAGCTTTAAATTCCGGAAAGCAGGAACGTTCACCATAGAAATTGAAAACAGAATGTCGAAAATGGAAACCCCGGGCATTATGGAGATTGGGGTGATTGTGGAGAAGGGGGGTAAGAAGTAGGGAGTAGGGAGTAGGGAGGAATAATTTACAATTTACAATTTACAATTTACAATTTCTAATTTCTAA
>JAUWGC010000114.1 GCA_030606625.1 Bacteroidales bacterium
TTTTATTCCTTTAATTATTGTATCAATTAATTTGTTCTGCTTTTTCTTGATGGTATCAGCCATTAAAACTTTATTATATGCCCCAAAATTAATGATTTTTACCCGGTTAAGATAATAATTATGTAACTATTCAGTTTGTGAAAGTTTTATTTGTGTCACTATAACTGTTATACGTTATTCGTTATAGGTTATATGTTATTTATTAAAAATATTTTTCGTTTGCGTATAATTAATAAACATAATTTTTGTAAGATTGTTTAACCATTTGTCAATCTTTGAATTTCTAGGATGATCAAAACATCAATTGGAAATACAACAATTAAGCTGGATAATGTTGATTCGACGAATTATTATGCTTTAAAATTGCTTGAAGAGCAAAATGTTGAAGACGGCACCGTTATTACGGCCAACTATCAAACACTTGGAAAGGGGCATGGAAAAAATCTCTGGTTCAGTGACCCGGGAACCAATCTCTTGTTAAGCATTATTTTGTTTCCCAATTTCCTTAAGGCAGAAACTCAATTCTTGCTAAATAAAACAATTTCCCTTGGTATTCTTGATTTTGTCAGTCCACTGGTAAAAGACCGCAATTGTACTATAAAATGGCCGAACGACATATATATCAATGACAGGAAAACTGCAGGAATACTTATACAGAACAGTATTCACGGGCATGTTTTTCAAAATACAATCATTGGTATTGGAATCAATATGAATCAGGAAATATTCCCTGATGATATTCCCAATCCGACATCCATAAAAATTGAATCGGGAAGCTTTTATGACCTGGAAGCCTGCCGGAAAAAACTATTAAAATCGATCAGACTTCGTTATCATCAACTTAAGTCAGGAATAGAAGAAATGATTCATCGGGATTATCTGCATTCCTTATACTGGTATAATGAATACCATAACTTTAAAATACAAAATCGCAAATTCAAAGCCCGGATAACCGGCGTGAATGAATTCGGCAAACTGATCCTTGAAGATGAAAAAAAGGAAATTACAGAATGTGATTTTAAAGAAGTGGAGTATTTGCCTTATTGATCATTGATAGTATTTCAACAATTCTTCAACCATGTAATTCACTAGATTTTGCAAAGGCTTTTTGGCCATCATTGCCAGCATCGGTGATACTTTCGCATCCAGATCGATAAAAACCTCTGTTTCGGACTTTGATAATGTTTCCAGGTTAATATTCAGATTAAAATCAAACGGCACTTTCCCAACAGAACTAATGCAAATAAATGAATACTGTTTTTTATCGTTCATTTGCAGGCTGATATCGGCCATACCTTTTATTGTGAATGAACAGGTTCCAGGGGTAGCCTGCCAGTTGATCACCTGTTCAGGCATAAGTTGTTCAAAATGCTCAAGATTTTCAAGAAAAGAAAAGATTTCTTCAGCAGGTTGGTTAATAATGATCTTATTACTTGTTATTTTCACTTTCGTAACAGAGATTTATTTCCCCCATTCTTCAGGATTTTTACGCCATTTCAACAGTGACATCATATCTTCATCCATGACATAATTATGTTCTTTAGCTTTTGTGATCAGTGTATTGTAGTCAGCCAGTGTGATTAGTTTGCAGCGTTCCTTGGTAAAATTTTCTTCTGCAATATTAAGATTATAAGAAAAAATGGCTACCATTCCTTTTACATTACTCCCTGCATCGCGCAAAGTTTTAACAGCGTTCAGGCTGCTTTTTCCGGTCGATACAAGGTCTTCAACCACAACAACGTTGCTGTCCGGCTCCAATACTCCTTCAATACGGTTTTCCAGACCGTGTGATTTTTGTGTAGTTCTGACATATACAAATGGAAGGTCGAGTTCCTGAGCAACAAGTGCACCATGGGCAATGCCACCTGTTGCAACACCGGCAATCACATCTACAGAAACAAATTCTTCCTGAATGATCTTAACAAACTCCTGGCGTATAAAAGTCCTCACTCTCGGGTAGGACAGAGTTTTACGATTATCGCAGTAAATGGGAGACTTCAACCCTGAAGCCCATGTAAACGGATTTTCAGGGCTCAATTTGACGGCTTTTATTTGCAACAGAAATTCCGCCGTAGTAAGTGCTGTATCTTCATCATATATCATGCGGTAAATGTATGAAGTTTTTATCTGAGCAAATCAAATATTATGGCTGAAAATATAAACAATATCAGGGCGATATCAACACGGGAAATTTTTGTGTTCTTATCATCAGGTATTCATCCTGTTGATTTCAAATAATTTATCAAGATAATAAATGTATAGCCTGAATAACCTAATATTGGGATTTTGTTAATAAGTCGTTAAATCCAATGTGATAATATGTCAAATGATAGATTTATTCAGGCAGGATCACAAAATTTTACTAATTTTACTTTTGATAAAACCTGATCCGATGAAAAAGATCGCTGTTTTCCCGGGTTCATTTGACCCTGTTACAAAAGGACATGAATCTATTATCAAAAGAGCCGCACCTTTATTTGACCAGATTTACATTGCAATAGGAACCAATACCGAAAAAGATTCCTTTTTCCCAATTAAAAAGCGATTGTTATGGCTAAAAAAAGTGTTTGCTGATTATCCCACAATAATCATTACCGAATATGAAGGACTTACCATTGACTTCTGCAAAAAGGTTGGCGCCAAATACATATTGAGGGGCTTGCGGACCTCGGCCGACTTTGAATTCGAGAGAAGCATAGGCCAGATCAATAAAAAAATGTATCCCGAAATTGAAACTGTCTTCCTGCTTACCACTCCTGAATATACAGCTCTCAATTCCTCGATCGTCAGGGATATTCTGCGTCATGGCGGTAATCCAAGTAAATTCGTTCCTGATGAAGTGGATTTTTAACTTTATCATTCTCTTTAATGAAAAATTTTCTTTTTTTTCTTTTACTGCTTATTTTTTCAACTACACGCCTGTTGTCTGAAACAACTGTCATCCGGGGCATAGCAAAAAATGCTGAAGGACAGGCCATGAGGATCATTACATATCTTGATCAGATATCATACATAGAAAAAACAATTGCAAGGACAATCATCGGTCCGGAAGGTAAATTCAATATTCAGCTCGATTTGGATCATACAATATTTGTTTTTATTGATATCGGCTTTCAGAAAGGAGAAATTTATCTGGAGCCAGGGAAAAACTATTTGATAAATGTTGAATTTGACCCTGACAGATCTTATTTCGGTTCTGCTGAACAAAGCAGAATAGAACTGGAAATCCTTTCTCCTTCAGGCAATGAATTAAATCAAAAAATCAGGCAATTCAATGAGACGTACAATAATTTCATGACAGAAAACTTCACCTCTGCATATTCAAGGATCAGCAAGGCCAAGGCAGAAGAATTCATCAGCCTTATTAAAGCAGAATTCACAGTGCAAGAACATCCGTATTTCAAAAATTATGTCAGATATAAATTAGCATCATTTGAACAATTTGCAATGTTAAAGAGCAAGCTTTCCCTTGCAGAAACCTATTTCCTGAATCAGCCCATTTTATATGAGAATGTTGAATACATGTATTTTTTTAACCAGTTTTTTTCTCAATTCCTTCTGATCAATTCCAACACCATACCCAATGAGGAATTATTATCACTGGTAAATGACACAAAAGATCATTATCTCATTTTTGAAACACTGGCCAGGTTCAGTTACCTTGCTAATGATCAACTCAGGGAACTGGTATTACTAAAAACCCTTAAGGACCTGTATTTTACAACGGGTTTCGACAAGCTAAACATTCTTCAATTAATACGGCAGATTTCCAAACAAAGCAAATACACTCCAAACAGGAAAATTGCAGATAACCTGATCCGGTTATTGACAAGATTCTCCAAAGGATCTCCTGTGCCTGACATAACACTGATCAATGAAGATAATGAAATAATATTGTTAAAAGATTTGGTTGTAAGTCCTGTTTATCTGATTTTTTACAGGTCCGAAAATCTTTCATGCATTGCTGAAATGGACCTGTTGAAAGAGATAGAGAAAGAATTTGAAGGCAAGATAAATTTTATTAGCATATCGGCTGATCCTTCTGTCGATGAATTACTGAAGCTTAAACAGCAAAGGAATTATAACTGGGTTTTTCTTCACTACAATAACAACCCTGAAATCTTTGAACGTTTCGGTATTAGATCAGTTCCTGCATTCATCATGCTGGATAAAAACTATCAATTCCTGGATTATTCTGCACCTGCCCCAAGTGAAAATTTAAAGGATTATTTATACCAGCGGGCAAAATAACAAGAATGAAAAACAAATTTTAGAATATTCTGCTTTTTTCATTTAATTTTGCTTAATATTAATCTTAAAAATTATTAATAATATTTTTCTTTAATAAGAGCGGAGAATTGCCATGGGAATGCTTAGAAAAATAATGGGAACCAAATCCAATAGGGATATAAAAGCCCTCACACCCATTGTAGAAAAGATCAAAGAGGCATATGAGATCATCAAAGAGCTCAGCAATGATGAATTAAGAGCTAAAACAATTGAATTTAAGAAACGTATCGCTGAAAATATTGCTGAAGAAAACAAAAAAGTCAATGATATCAAACAACAGATCAATGATGAAGAAGACATCCTTGCAAGGGAAAGGCTGTGGGAAATTGTTGATAAACTGGAAGATGAAAAGTATCAAAAGACCGAGATAATACTCAATGAAATACTTCCGGAAGCATTTTCTGTGATGAAAGATACGGCAAGACGTTTCAAGGAAAACGAAGAGGTTATTGTCACTGCTACCGAATATGATCATGAACTTGCGGCAAAACATGACAGTATATTTATCAAGGATGATAAAGCACATTTCAAAAAAAGTTGGATGGCAGGTGGTACTATGATCACCTGGGATATGATACCCTATGATGTTCAGCTGACCGGTGGTGTCGTTCTTCACCAGGGAAAGATCGCTGAGATGGGTACCGGGGAAGGTAAGACGCTGGTTGCAACCCTTCCTGTTTATCTTAATGCTTTACCCGGCCGTGGGGTTCATTTAGTAACGGTAAACAACTACCTTGCTAAACGTGACTCTGAATGGATGGGTATGCTTTATGAATTTCACGGTTTGAAAGTTGATTGTATTGACAAACATGATCCCAATACCCAGGCAAGGCGTGACGCTTATCTGGCAGATATCACCTTCGGAACCAACAATGAATATGGTTTTGATTACCTGCGTGACAATATGACAGGCAATCCCGATGAATTAGTTCAAAGAGAGCATAATTACACTATTGTTGATGAGGTTGATTCTGTCCTGATCGATGATGCCAGAACTCCGTTGATCATCTCCGGCCCAACACCCAAAGGTGAACACCATGAGTTCCATGAACTTAAACCTGTTGTTCAAAAGCTATACAGTACCCAACGTAACCTTGTAACCAAAATCCTGGCAGAATCCAAGAAACTGCTTTCTGATAAATCAAACCCGGAAAATGAAAAGAAAGGTGCTGAGCAGTTATTCAGGGCATACCGTGGCCTGCCCAAAAACAAAGCACTGATAAAATTTCTCAGTGAGCCTGGTATGAAAGCATTGATGCAAAAAACCGAAAACTTTCATCTTCAGGAACAGTCTAAGAACATGCACCTGATAGATGATGAGCTCTATTTTGTAATCGAAGAAAAGAATAATTCCATTGAGCTCACCGATAAAGGAATAGACATGATGACGGAATCATATCAGGATCCAAACTTTTATATCCTTCCGGATATTGGTAGTGAGATCGCTGATATTGAAAAGTCCAACATGGCAGAAGCCGAGAAACTCGAGAAGAAAAATGAATTATTACGCGACTTTTCTGTAAAATCAGAGCGGGTGCATTCTATCAACCAGTTGTTAAAAGCATACGCTTTGTTTGAAATGGATGTGGAATATGTGATCATGGACAATAAGATCAAGATCGTTGACGAGCAATCGGGGCGTATTCTTGAAGGAAGAAGATACTCTGACGGATTACACCAGGCAATCGAAGCAAAAGAAAATGTGAAGGTGGAAGCCGTTACCCAGACTTATGCAACCATCACATTGCAGAACTATTTCAGAATGTACAATAAACTTGCCGGGATGACAGGTACAGCGGAAACTGAAGCCGGTGAACTCTGGGACATTTATAAACTTGATGTTGTGGTGATACCGACTAATGAACCCGTGATACGTAATGATTGCCAGGACTTTGTTTTTAAAACCAAAAGAGAAAAATTCAATGCTGTTATTGATGAAATTGAAAATTTGATCAATAATGGCCGGCCGGTGCTTGTTGGAACCACTTCGGTTGAAACTTCCGAACTGCTTAGCAGGATGCTACTGCGAAAGAAAATAAAGCATAATGTCCTTAACGCAAAACTTCACCAGAAGGAAGCTGATATTGTAGCTGAGGCAGGTATGGCAGGAACTGTTACCATAGCGACCAACATGGCCGGCAGGGGTACTGATATCAAATTAGGAACTGGAGTTAAGAATGCAGGAGGCCTGTCCATTATCGGAACCGAACGCCACGAATCAAGGCGTGTTGACCGCCAGCTGAGGGGACGTTCCGGCCGACAAGGTGACCCGGGAAGCTCACAATTCTTCGTGTCTCTGGAAGATGACCTTATGCGTATGTTTGGCTCCGGCAGGATTGCCAATATCATGGACAAGCTGGGATTAAAAGAAGGTGAGGTCATCCAGCATCAGATGATCACAAAATCCATCGAAAGAGCACAAAAGAAAGTTGAAGAAAACAACTTTGGTATCCGGAAACGACTGCTGGAATATGATGATGTAATGAATTCCCAGCGTGAGGTGATCTACAATAAAAGAAGACACGCCCTGCACGGTGAAAGGCTGGCTGTTGACATTACAAATATGATGTACGATACCTGCGAGCAAATATCTGTTGATTACCAGGATAAAAACGACTACGAAGGGTTCAAGCTTGAACTGATAAAAACCCTTGCAATTGAATCACCATTTAATGAAAAAGATTTCTTTTCACATAATGCTAATGAAATAGCAGATAAGATTTTCGAACAGGTATATAAAAATTACAGGGAAAAATCCAAAATTATTGCAGACCGTGCATTCCCCGTTGTCAAGAATGTGTATGAAAAACATACCCAATACGAAAACATCGCAATCCCCATCACCGACGGAATTAAAACACTCAATGCCATAGCCAATCTAAAAAAGGCATATGAAAATGGCGGTAAAGAGATAAATCTTTCCATTGAAAAGTCAATAACATTAGGCATCATTGATGACTCCTGGAAGGAAC
>JAUWGC010000199.1 GCA_030606625.1 Bacteroidales bacterium
GCCGTATCGATATATTCATAAGGCAAACAGTCAATGGAGCGGCCTTTATAATCATATCCCGTACTAATCTTAATGGATTTAAAAGGACTTAAAACATCTGTTTTCATCATGAACAAACTAGTCACGCCATTCAACATGATAGCATATTTTAATGTTGTTAAATCAAGCCATCCGCATCTTCGCGGCCTGCCGGTGGTTGAACCAAATTCATTGCCTTCTGTTCTTAATAAATCCCCTTCCCTGCCAGTTAATTCAGTAGAAAAAGGGCCTTCTCCAACTCGTGTACAATATGCTTTAAAAACACCAAATACTTCACCGATTTTGGTTGGTGAAACGCCTAATCCTGCACAAACACCTGCTGTGATTGTATTCGATGAGGTAACATATGGATAAGAGCCGAAATCTATATCAAGTAAAGTTCCCTGTGCTCCCTCCGCTAATATTTTTTTACCTTCCTGTATTGCATTATTTATATAATATTCGCTGTTTATCAGGTTTAATTTCTTGATTTCTTCAATACCTGCAAACCAGGCTTCCTCGTAATCCCTAAAAACCAGCCCGTCCAACTGATAATTTTCATAATCAAACCCGGAGGAGATGATAATTTGCAAATGTTTGTCTTTAAGTATTTTATATTTATTTATAAATAAGGGTGAAATAATATCTCCTATTCTGATCCCGTTTCTGGCAATTTTATCGGTATATGCAGGCCCAATGCCTTTAAGTGTGGATCCTATCTTTGCTTTACCTTTTGCCTTTTCAAAAACAGCATCAAGTAAACGATGGGTTGGTAAAATAAGATGAGCTTTCCTGGAAACAAAAAGGTTATTCCGGGCAGTAACTCCATTATTGGCCAGATTTATTAACTCATTATGAAGGATATAAGGATCAATAATAACACCATTTCCAATAATATTAATGACGTTCTCATTAAATATTCCCGAAGGAATAATATGATGTATGAATTTTTTTTTGTCAAATTCAATGGTGTGACCGGCATTCGGTCCTCCCTGAAACCTTGCAATAATATCATACCTGGGTGCCAATACATCAACTATTTTACCTTTTCCCTCATCACCCCACTGAAGGCCAAGTAGAACATCAATTTTCATTTTTCAATTTCTTTTCAGCTTTTTTATTTTTACAATGTCCGTAAAATGTCAATGAATGATATGTAACCTCAACACCCAGGGTTTCTTCCACATATTTCCTGATTTCTTCAATTTTGGGATCCGAGAATTCAATGATCTTTCCGTTATTCAAACAAACAAAGTGATCATGCTTCCTGAACTTGTATGACCTTTCAAACTGGGCACAATTGTTCCCAAACTGATGTTTTGTTACAAGATTGCAATCAAGAAGCAATTCAATAGTATTGTACAGAGTTGCCCGACTCACTCTGTACTTGTTGTTTTTCATCTGAATATACAAAGTTTCAATATCAAAATGGCTCTCAGTAGCATAGATCTCTTTAAGAATCGTGTATCTTTCAGGTGTTTTTCGATGACCTTTCTTTTCTAGATATTCTGTAAAAATAACCTTTACCGATTCATAAGTATCCTTGTTCAAGTCTTTCATCAATATAATTTATAATTATTGTAAAATTACATAAAAATTGTTTAATTATATTTGGTATAAATAAAAATAAATTATTACTTATTCACAATACTTTCAGGACAATTTATAACACCTGTATATTTGTCCGGTCTATTCTTTTAACTCTCCGCAATTCCTTGATTTTCTTAAGGTTATCGATAAGCAAATTCAGATTGATTGCATCCTGTACATACAGCATGATAACCCCTTCAATTACCCCTTCATGCGTTTCGATATGAAATGATCTGATACTGATATTATGTTTATCAGTAATAATTTCAGAGATCTGTTTGACAAGGCCTTTTTTGTCAATCCCCTTGACCATCACTCCCGTAAGAAATCCAATGGATTCATTGGTTTTCCATTTCGCTTTCACAATACGGTTACTATATTTCGACATATTCTGGATTGCAATCTGACAGTTCGTCCGGTGAATCTCGATTTTTCCTTTTGGCATTATAAAACCTATAACATCATCACCTGGAATAGGATTACAGCACTTTGATATGAAATAATTAAGATCTTTTATATCACCATCCAGTAAAAGTGATTCGGGTTTTTTATTTAACTGTTCAATCAATGTGTCATTCAAGGTTATATTATTGACCGGTTTTGGTTTTGAAAAAGGGTGACTTATATACCTTAGCCAACTT
>JAUWGC010000096.1 GCA_030606625.1 Bacteroidales bacterium
CACTTTTCATAAGTGGAAAAATTACAAGGAAATATTAAAGCAATACGAGGTTTATATTTACAATCGCCCCGGTTCTGATGCAGGAGATTATGCCAGCCATCCCGCTATCAGATTTCTTAATGCACCTTTGATGGAAATATCTGCCAGTTTTATCCGGCAGGCCATAAAACAAGGAAAAGATGTAAGCTACATGCTGCCTGCAAGGGTTTATGAATTCATCAGGGAAATGCATTTTTATGAAGAATGTTAGTGTTTTAAATCTTCAATCTTCAATCTTCAACCTTCAACCTTCAACCTTCAATCATAAAACTCCCCTACCTTCTTCACAATATAATTAATATCCCTTAATGTTAATTCATAATAAAACGGCATCCTGATAATGCAATCCGAATACCTGACCGCATTGGGCAATTCCCGGCCGTCATGCTTGTCACGGTAATATGGGCTTAAGTGCAAAGGAAGGTAATGGAACACCGCATGCACATTGTTCCTGTTTAGGTATTTCAACAATTTATCCCTTTCTTTCGGATTATTAGCTATGATATAGAACATATTGCCATTGTTGGTGGCATATTTTGGAATATGTGGTAACTTGATGAGGCCTTTTTCTTCCAGTGGTTTCAATCTTTCATAATATGCTTCCCAGATTTCTTTTCTTCTTTTCTGAATCCCCTTCAGGCTCATCAGTTGGGCATGCAGGATGGCTGCTATCACTTCAGAAGGTAAATAGGAAGAACCCACATCCACCCATTCATATTTTTTTACTTTCCCTTTTTTAAATGCCACCCGGTTAGTTCCCTTTTCCCAGATGACTTCTGCCCTTCCGATAAATTTTTTATCATTGATGGCCAGCATACCACCTTCACCTGAAATAATATTCTTGGTTTCATGAAATGAAAAGCTGGCCAGGTGGCCCAGGCTTCCCAATGCTTTGCCCTTATAATATGAATCAATGGAATGGGCAGCATCTTCAATTATATACAGATCATGTTTCTCAGCTATGTTCATGATCTTTTCCATATCACATGCAATCCCTCCATAATGCACCAGGACAATGGCTTTGGTCTTATTTGTGATCAATTCTTCAATTTTATCCGGGTCAATATTGGGATTCCCGGAGCTGCTGTCTGCAAAAACGACCCTGGCTCTGTGAAGTGCAAAAACACTGGCTGTAGAAACAAAAGTATAGGATGGAATAATGACCTCATCACCTGGCTCAAGGTTAATCAATACTGCTGCCATTTCCAGGGCGTCGGTACAGGAAGTGGTCAATAGCGATCTTTTAAATCCGAATTTCTTTTCAAAAAAACTCTGGCATTTCTGTGTATATAAGCCATTGCCGGAGATCTGCCCGGCCATGGCTGCCTTGATGATTGTCTGTATCTCGTTGCCAGTGAAATACGGTCTGTTAAAAGGGATTTTCATCTATTAATTGTAAATTGTAAATGCCAGGCTTTCAACCTATGTAATGTTAAAATATAATTTTTTACCGCCATCAACCTCTTCTGCTTTTAATAAATACTTACTTTCCATCTGCTTTTCCATGAACCGGGCATATCCTGTATCATAGTCTCTTTTCTCCAGATAAATGACTATAGGTTCGTTCCCTTTAAGTTGATAAAATGCTTTACGAAGTTTTTTTGCACTTTTTAAATAACTTTCCCTGGTCATGAAATACAACTGATTCCCCACATCTTCCTGACCTTCACAAAGTTCAAAACCAATCATTTTATTGAACCTGATTGCCCGTTCATTATTGCGAAGAATATGGGCATATGTTTCAAATCCCCCGCTGATTACACCAAGATCACCGAAGATCAATGTTGCAATGATAGGCACTTCACTATCGTAAAGGTCTTTATTCCAGTAAAAGACACCTGACTCCATGGTCCTCTTTTCCCAGTCAACATTTTTTCCATTGATCAAACCAACTTTCTCTCCCTTGTATTCAATCACAAAATACAGGTTATAAATGTTGTCCACACTTCTAAACCAATCCATTTGTTTTTCCGGTGTAATATGATCTGTGAATTCCATAAACCGGGTGATCTCAGGTGAATTGCGCCATTTACGGACCAGCTCAATATGTTCTTCCCTGAGACGTATGAAATTGATGTTGCTCCTTGAAATGATCATTTGCTAATTTTATTAATCAAAATAACAGGAACAAAAATAAGCCTTTTGATTAAATTTATACAATCTATTCAGGATTGATTAGTTTTGGTCATTTGATCATTCTAAAAAATGAACCTCCCCCCGAGTGCTCAGGGTGGGGAATATAACTCTATTAGTCGTTGGGATTTGGTTATTGGGCATTTATTATATGTACTTTTGTATACAACCAAATACTGGCAAATTCAACCCATGAAAAGGAAAAAAAAGCTATTGCTGATAAATCCCTTCAGCCAATATAAAAAACATGAGATGTTTGATGTTCATGCCATATCACCTCCACTGGCATTGGGAATTATTGCAGCTCTTACTCCTTCCCACTGGGATTTGGATATTCTCGATGAGAATTTTGAAGATTTTACCTTAAAGGAAGCGGACCTTGTTGGCATCACTGCAGTTACTGCTTCCGTGAACAGAGCTTATGAGATAGCAGGTATTTACCGAAAACATAAAATCAAAACGGTTATTGGAGGTATTCATGTATCAATGTTGCCTGATGAAGCAGCTAATTACGTTGATGTTGTTATCACAGGTGAAGCGGAAAGCATATGGCCACAGGTGATTGATGATTTCGAAAAAAATACATTAAAGAATAAATATGAAGGGGAGTTGCTTCCCATGAAGGATGCACCATTTCCCCGGCGGGACCTCTTTCATCCTTCATATACCTATGCCAACATTCAAACTACACGTGGCTGCCCAATGCGATGTGATTTTTGTTCAGTACATACTTTCAATGGTAGTCGTTATCGGCAACGGCCTGTTGATGAAGTTCTTGATGAACTGGAAACCATTCCTCATGATAAGGTTTATTTTGTTGATGACAATATCATTGGCTATAGCAAACAATCAGCAGCCCGTGCAAAAGCCCTTTTCAAAGGTATGATTGAACGGGGTATCCAAAAAGACTGGTATTGCCAGGCCTCACTGAATGTTGCCGATGACGAAGAAGTGCTTAAATATGCAGCTGAAAGCGGTTGCAAAATGATCCTAATCGGTATCGAATCCGAAAAGGTCGAACAGCTTAAAGAAACAAATAAAAAGCTTAACCTCAGAATGGGGATCGATAGTTACAACAAAGTCTTTGACAGAATTCACAAATATGGGATCAGTGTTCTGGGGACTATGATATACGGACTGGATAATGATTCAAGGCATGATCTTTTTGACCGTTCCGAATTTGCCATCAACAGCAATATGGATGGCATCCAGGCTACTATTCTAACACCTTTACCGGGCACAAATCTTTTCAATCGCCTGGAAAAGGAAAACCGTCTGCTTTATAACAATTTACCCAAAGATTGGGAATACTATCACTTCCTCGAAGTAGTACACAAGCCCATTAAAATGACCCCTGAAGAATTAATGAATGCAATGTGGGAAAACTGGGCGATATTGTATGACCATAAAACCATCCAGAAGAAAATGCTGCAAACCCTCAAAGCAACAAAAAATCCCAAAGCCGCCGCATGGTCTTATCTGTCCAATGTGGAAAGACACAATGCTTCTTTTGGAAATAAACGCCCGCCAATAGACCCGGCCAACCTATTGCAGGGAATTGAAAATTCAATGTAAAATAAACCAGTCTTTTTTATATTTATCTTATATTTGGATCAGCAAAATCAATAAACCCAACTTGATAAATCAGCTAATATCCTGTAAATATTGGATAATACTTATTTAGATAAGATACCTTTCTTTTTTATTGTTGGCAGGCCAAGGTCTGGCACAACATTATTAAGAACCTTATTTGATGCACACCCCAATGTATCCATTCCCCCAGAATGCCATCTGATAATTAATCTTTATCCTAAATACGGGAAAATCAAGTATTGGACAGAGAAACATTTGCTGGTTTTCTTTAAAGACCTTCAGCAACAATGGCTCTTTGATACATGGAATGTCAACATGGAAAAGATAAAAGAAGACTTACTGGCTTGTGCAGGAAAGTCATCATATAGCAAAATATGTAAAGTAGTTTACCATAATAATATTTCATTATTTGATAAGCAAGATACCCGGATCTTCGGAGATAAAAATCCCGGTTATGCCATTTATACTGAACGCCTGTTGAATATTTTCCCTGATGCCAAATTTATTCATATCATAAGGGACTACCGGGATAATTATGTTTCAATTAAAGATGTGGATTTTGAATTACCTGTAACTTCCTTGGTGGTTGAAAAGTGGAAATACTTCATTAAAAAATTCAATCGTGCCAAAGAAAAATATCCGGATTCACACTATGTTATTAGATATGAAGACCTTGTACAAAACCCGGAATATTATTTCAGCAAATTATGTGAATTTACCGGGATAGATTATTTACCTGAAGTGTTCGATTTCTATAAGAAGGAGGAAAATATTGAAGAAACAAAAGCTTATCAGTTTATTAAAAAATATCACACCAGCCTCATGCAAAAAATCAATACCGGCAGGATAGGGCTCTGGAAAGATCAATTACCTGACAAGCAAATTAAAATAGCTGATGCAACAGCCGGAAAATACGCTGAAATCGAAGGATATGAAAGGAAATACAAAAAGGTTGGCTTGGGTATTTACTTGCATGCAATCCCTGGTATTCTTTTCGCACGGTTTTTAGCTTTGGCTACAATCATTGTGGATCATTTCCCTTATAAACTGCGGATGAATATCCTCAACAAATGGCCCTGGTATATTGCAAAACACTATTTGAGAATCTTTAATCCCGTAAAACTTAAGGAATTGCGTAAGATGATACCTGATTGATACAGCAATATCTTTTCACTTTTCACTTTTCACCTTCCTACAATACCTTCTTAATAATATAAGAAGGCTTTTTATTCTGAACCAAATAAATCCTGCTCAGGTAACCACCAATAACACCAAGGCTAAAGACGATAATGCTTGTTGAGAATAGGATAGTAACAATAAGAGAAGTATAACCCAGCGGAATATCAAAAAACAATTTCTTAATAATAAACTGAATACCAAGAACCAAGGAAACAAATGATACGATCAATCCCCCGTACACCATGATTTTCAACGGTATATTAGTGTAAAAATATATCAGGTTTGAAACCAGGGACAGCAACTTTCGTGATGAATATCCTGATTTTCCTTCAGGACGTTTGTGATGTTCAACAAATACAAAAGAAAAACTATCTGTATACCATAACAAGATCTCATCAATGAAAACAAAATGATGGTGATGTTCGGTGATTTTATTAATGATCTCTTTTTTGATCAGCCGGAATGAAGAGCCTTTGCCGGTACCTTTTAGAAATTTTTTGGAGGTTATTTTTATTGAGGCACTTCCAATATTTCTCATTCTGGTATGTTTTTTCTTTTCATAAACACCATATACCACATCTGATTCCTTTTCCTGGCAGGCAGCAATCAGCTTTATAATTTCCTCCGGAGGGTTTTGAAGATCGTCATCCAGGGTTATGATAAATTCCCCTTTAGCAAAACTAAAACCGCAAATGGTTGCATTATGCTGACCGAAATTTTTATTTAGTTTAACAGCCGTAACGATCTCCGGATTTTCTTTCTTCAGCTTTCCAAGCACCTCCCAGCTACTATCTGATCCTCCGTCTTCAATAAAAATGACCTCAAATTTTTTATCCAATTCATTAAAGACTTTATTTATCCTGTCAAACAATTCGTTCAGGATATTTTCACTGTTAAAGACAGGAACAACTACTGAATATTCAATATTATTCATCCTGTATGATTTAGTCTGCAAAATTTATGCAGTAATTGATTTATGCCTGCTTACTGTAACACTCCTCCAAGCAAAATATTCGAACCGGATATCCACCTTGACTCATCAGCCAGCAGGAAAATGATTATATTGGCCACATCTGAAGGCTCTCCTATGCCCATGGGATATTTCTGAAGATATTTATTAATGGAATCATCCACGATCTCAGGGTTCCCTTCTTTTGCAGGATCAGTTAACAAGGGCGTGTTCACAAGTCCGGGTGACAGGCAATTGGAGCGGATACCCTTGCCTGCCAGTTCCAGGGCAATTGACTGTGAATAGGCTTCAATTGCCGCTTTTGAACTTCCATACAAGGCTCCACCAAAATACGGGCTTCTGGTAGCAACTGAAGACATAAATATGATTGATGCATTATTTTCTATCTTTTTCCTGACAAGTACTTTACCAGTCAATAGAACCGGCCCTTCATAATTTATCCTGAACATACGTTCGATGTTTTCCCTGCGAATGAATTTGGCAGGAGTGGGACCGACGATACCGGCACAATGGACAATCCCATTTATTTGTGGCAACATTTCAACCAGCCGGTCTATTTGTTTTTCATCGGTCAGATCAGCAGTGAGGTATTCGTGTCTGTCTCCTTCCAGACTTTCAAAAGTTTCTTTTAGTTTTTTAGCATCCCTTCCCGAAACAAATACCCTGCCGCCACGCTCACTGATCTGTATCGCAGTCTGGTGGCCAATCCCGGATGATGCTCCGGTAACCAAAATCATTTTATCCGAAAGATCACAAAAGTTCATATATTATTTCTTGATTTGATATTATTTCACTGACTGTCAACTTATATTGCACTCAGGTATTCACTCATTCACTCATTCACCCATTCACCCATTCACCCATTCACTCATTCACCCATTCACTCCCTCACTCCAATATTCCAAAACCTCGGGACAAATAATCCTTTCCATATCAAGCAATACACTTCCCCATGACAATCCCACTCCAAAACCAGACAATAGCAGTTTTAATTTCTGTTCACGGATCTGTTCCTTTATACAAGATACTATCGTCAAAGGAATGGAGGCAGAGCTGGTATTGCCAAATTCGTGAATTGAATAGGGATATTTTTCCTGTGGTATTTTCAGTTGCTTCCTGACTGTTTCATTCATTATTTTATTAGCCTGGTGCATGATAAAATAATCAACATCATCAATATTAACAGAAAACCGGGATAAAAGTTCACGCACATTCGGAGCTACTTCCCGTAAGGAAAAATTAAAAACCTCAATTCCATCCAGGGCAATATGTAATCTGTTACGTTCAATGCCTTCTGCAAATTTCTCGAACTTAAACGATTTTTCCTTTGAAGCAAAATTCCTGATACCTCCATCGGGAATGATAATGGCTTTATAGCCGGCACCGTCTGTTTGAAGATTGAAACTCATTGGATAAGACCCCTCATCGTATTCCATGGCAGTGACAGTACCTGCATCACCAAATAACGGAAACGTGCTCTTATCTCTGCTGGAAGTATTCATTGTTGACACATCCCCGACCAGCAGCAAGCCTTTCTTGATCTTTCCGGTGTTCATCAGGCTACCCATAACAGATAATCCATAAACATAACCGGAGCACCCGAGACTGATATCCAGCGCCATACATTGTTTTGTCAGGCCCAACTTGTCTTGCAGGATCCCTGCAGTAGCAGGAATAAGATAATCTCTCGATTGTGAAACAAAGATCAATAACTCAATTTCCTCCCTGTCCCACCTCAGATCATCCAATAATTTTCCTGTAGCAAAAAAACAAAGATCAGAAGTAGCTGTACCCTTATCAGCCACTCTTCTCTTTTCAACCCCAACCATTTTTATAAGATTTTCTCTTTCCTTTTCGGAGATCAGGTCATAATCCCTGTTATTATATTCCTTAGCCGGAACCGCAACAGAAATACCTGCGATCTTAATGTTGGGGATGGAAAAAATGGCCATTTATTTATTTTGTAACTCCTTCTCTTGATTTTACGATATCGAACAAGTCCTGAATGGTTATAGAATTTACAAGGTCTTCTGCATTAATGACAACTCCGTATTCAACATTAATATGTGCGATAAATATAAGCGCATTAATTGAATCCCAGTTAAAATGTTCTTTGATAATACTGTTTGATTTCAATGCACCATTCTGGAGATCTTCAAACTCCTCTTCAACCTTAACAATAAATTCATCAATATTAACCATTAGTTTGTTATATTTCCGGCAAAAATACATTTTTTTATATTTTGAACCAATTAACTTGCAGCAGTTATTTATACCCATTTTGAACTAATGCTTATCTTTGTTCTTTTTATGAAAATCTGATTGGCTGATGAGTTCAAACAAACGCAAGACTAAAATGCTTTTATTGATCAACCCGTTAAGCACTACCCGGGAAGGTTTGATCTTACATAGCCATGTAATTTATCCTCCTATTGGCCTTGGCATTATCGCTGCATTAACTCCACCTTTTTGGGATGTTGAGATTCTTGATGAGAACTTCGAACGATTCACTTATAAAGAAGCTGACCTGGTTGGAATCACTGCCCTGACATCAAGTATTTACAGGGCATATGAACTTGCTGCTATTTACAGAAAAAAAGGAATACCGACAATAATTGGTGGCATCCACGCTTCCATGGTACCTGATGAAGCATTGAAGTTCGTTGATACGGTTATTACAGGCGAAGCTGAAAGTGTTTGGGAAAAGGTCATCAGGGACTTTGAATCCGGGAATCTTAAAAAAAAATACAAGGGAGAATTATTGCCTTTTGAGAATGCGGTGTGGCCAAAAAGAGAATTATTCCATCCGGATTACCAGTTTGCCAGCATTCAAACCACCAGGGGTTGCCCTATGAAATGTGAATTTTGCTCCGTTCATACATTTAATGGAAGTAAATACCGTTTGCGTCCTGTTGATGAAGTGCTTGAT
>JAUWGC010000180.1 GCA_030606625.1 Bacteroidales bacterium
ATTAGTTTCCTGGAATCTCTGGATAAAGATATCTACTATATGGAAGAATGGGCTGATGTTCGAATAGAATCTTATCCTAAGTCATCTAAGGTTCCTGAACAACCCCTTGCAGATGAGGGTGTTCAAACTGTCATAATAGAAGCTGATAATATCCGTCTGAAATTATCAAAAGATGCTATTGACCCGCTGTGCGTGCTGGCTTCATTAAGCACTCCGGGTGTTGGATTTACCTATGAACAGCTTAAAACATTCATTATTACACAGCAGGAGATCACAGATGTTCTCATTGAAAAAACCGACCTGCAAAATGTCATGGGCATTACACCTGAATCTGAAATCAAAACACCCAAAGATAAAAAACAAAATGCTTTATTGAAATATTGTATTGATAAGACGAGCCTGGCCCAACAAGGGAAACTCGACCCTGTTATTGGAAGAGACAGGGAAATCAGGACGGTGGCTGAGATCCTTGGTAGAAGATCAAAACCCAACGTACTTATCGTAGGTGAGCCTGGAGTTGGAAAAACCGCCCTGGTGAACGGCTTTACACAGAATATCATTGACAATAAAGCTCCGGAAAATCTCAGGAATGCTAAAATATTTGAGCTGGATTTCGGGGCTTTGATTGCAGGTGCTTCATATAAAGGAGAAGTGGAAGACAGGTTGAAGAATATTATCAAAGAGATTGAGCAATTTGATAAAGCCATACTTTTTATTGATGAGATCCATACTATTCTTGACAAACAGGCAGGTGCTTCTGGTGCCGCGAATTTATTAAAACCTGAGCTGGCCCGTGGAGTACTGACCATCATTGGAACAACATCTATTGATAACTATACAAAATTCATTGAAACTGACGAAACTTTCGACAGAAACTTTGAGATTGTTAAGGTTGAAGAACCAACTGAAGACACAGCTCTAAGGATGTTAAGTCAGATTGCCCCTATCTATGAAAGTCACCACAACCTGAAGGTCGATCAGGATGTCCTGAGAGAAGCTATCCGGTTATCAAAGAGATATCTGAAGGAAAGAAGTCTGCCTGACGCTGCCGTTGATCTGATTGATCGTACCATGGCTGTAGTACGTCTTATGCAGGTTACTTCCGGTGAAGAAGTTGATGCTTTAAAACAGGCATTTGATTTGCTGTCGACCAATGAAAATAACCTGCCCGAAGATGAATTATTAAATGAACTTCGCTGGTTCTACACACAATTAAAGGATAAGATCAGCCCGGTACTGTTTGCACAGTTGGATGACAAAACAGATGTCGTCAAGATCGAATCATCCGAAGAACTGATCAAGTATTTCAGAAGTATTTTTGACCGGCTTCAAGATCTTGCCGGTAAGGAGAAAGGATCACTGGAAAATGCAGACGTGGCTGCTGTTATTTCTCACAAGACCGGTATTCCGATTGGTAAAGTTCAGAGCCAGGAAAGGGACCGGTTGTTGAATACGGAAGAACATTTAAAAAAGAGGGTTGTTGGTCAGGACCATGCCATTAAAAGTATTGCCGATGCAATACTGGAATCCCGTTCAGGACTCAGTAAAGCCGGACAGCCTATTGGTTCCTTCTTTTTCCTTGGCCCAACAGGAACAGGTAAGACAGAGCTGGCCAAGACCCTGGCAGAATTTCTTTTTCATGATGAGACTTCCATGATACGTTTTGATATGTCGGAGTTCAAGGAAGAGCATTCTGCTGCATTGTTATATGGTGCTCCTCCGGGGTATGTTGGTTATGAGGAAGGTGGTTTGCTGGTGAATAAGATCAGACAAAAACCTTATGCTGTGGTGTTATTTGACGAAATTGAAAAAGCACACGCTTCTGTATTTGATATATTTCTGCAAATTTTAGATGAAGGGAAATTGCAAGACCGTCTCGGGAAAACAGGAGATTTCTCAAATGCTGTGATCATTTTCACCTCTAACATAGGAAGCGATTCTATTGTCGAATCTTTCAATAAAGGTGAAATACCAAAATCCAATAATTTGATGGATATCATGGGACAATACTTCAGGCCTGAATTCTTAGGCCGTTTAACCGAAATTGTTCCCTTTGCACCAATCAGTGAAAAAAATGTGGTTAAAATATTTGATATACATCTTAAGAACTTATTCAAATCCACTGAACTTCTTGGAATTCAGTTTGATATAGAACCAAAAGCCAAAGAAAAGCTGGCCAAATCGGGTTTTACACCTAAATATGGTGCACGCCCGCTTTTAGGTGTTATCAGAAACAAATTGAGAAGGCCTTTATCAAAGATGATCATTGCAGGAGAAATTGGTAAAGAATCAGTGATTACGATAAAAATAGGCAAAGATGAAGAATTTACTTGGGAAATATCATAAGATGTATTATTTTTGATACCATAATTTAAATATTGAATTTATTTATTTATTTAAAAACTAATATTATACAGTTATGCAAGAATATGGAATAGGCGGTACAGAAGTAAAAGGGGATGCCAGTGAATCCATCAGTGAAATCCCGCAAAATCGATCATTTCTTATTGAAAAGCTTACTGCTGATGCCCCGGTTAAACCAAAAATCGTGCAGGGTTTGAAAAATGTTGATGAGGTTTTTGAAGAATTCAACCCTCAGATAGATGTCGATTTTGAAGATAGTGAAGGTGCTTCAAAACAGGAAAAACTTATGTTCAAGAACCTGGCAGATTTTGGGGTAAAAGGCATTACTGCCCAGAGTACTTTCTTACAGGATTTGACTGTTCAGAAAGAACAATATCGAAAGATCATAAAACAGCTTAAAAGCAATAAGTTGTTAAAGAAGGCGCTTGAAAAAGCTGAAACAAAGCAGGCATTACTTAATTCGATCTATGCTTTGATCAAAGAGTTGGAAAAGGCGTAAAATGATTACTTACTTTCTCAATCAGATTAAGGATTTTATAATTTAAAATTATTTCAGCATGGCAAAAAAAGAAGAACAAAATATAGAACAATATAAAGAAAAAGTAGCTGCCGAGGTTAAACAGGTAAAAAAACCTGTTGAATTACTCCAGGAAAGTCTTGAGCAGTTAGCAGGTGTTGGAGGTTTCGACCTTCTGGAAATGGCATTTGA
>JAUWGC010000059.1 GCA_030606625.1 Bacteroidales bacterium
AAGTCCAAGTACTGTGATTCCCATTCGTTCACATTCTACAACTTTATCTATGGCTTTTGCCACCTGCTTAGCAAACAGGAATAAACCCTGATAAAGCTGATCTTCAATATCGAAGATATAATCAACCTCTATTTTTGGAATCACCAGGGTATGACCTTTAGCAATTGGATAGATGTCAAGGAAAGCATAATATTTTTCATCTTCTGCAACTTTGTAGGATGGTATTTCACCATTAATGATTTTTGTGAAAATGCTTGCCATATTTACTAAATTTATATTATCTGGTTATTTTAATGATTTCAAATATAATTTTTCCTGCCGGAACCTGTATCTCAGCCTTGTCGCCAACGCTTTTGCCCAGAAGTCCTTGAGCAATGGGCGAATTAATGGATATTTTATTTGATTTGATATCTGCTTCGTTCTCAGGGGCGAGGGTATAAGTCATTACTTTTCCGTTATCCAGGTTTTTTATTTTTACTATTGACAGTAACAGTACTTTTGTGGTATCTATCTTGGATTCATCGATGATCCTGACCTGACTTGCTTCTTCCTGAAGTTTGGCAATTCTCATTTCAAGCAGTCCCTGTGCATCTTTTGCAGCGACATATTCAGCATTTTCAGACAGATCACCCTTATCCCTGGCTTCAGCTATTTGTCGTGAAATAGCTGGTCGTTCAACATTTATAAGATTGTCCAGTTCGTCTTTTAGCTTTTGTAATCCTTCCTTAGTATAATACTTGACTTTTGACATGTTATTTGATAGTTGTTTAGAGATTATATAATAATAAAAGACCCTTCAGTAAGGGTCTTTCTGAAAATTAATAATTAAAATTAGAAAATTTTTGCGAATTAACAGATTTAGTTACTTAAAAACTTATTCTGGCTCCAATGCTATGGGTGCCGTTAAACGGATCTGTATCCCTGTAAGAATAGTCAACAGAGAATGTTGAACCCTTTTCTTTGTTCAAAGGAACCTGAATAGTTATACCAGCGGTTGGGCCGGTATAAACATTTGTCCTGTCTTTTTTATTTGTAATGCCATCTTCGTAAATGTAACCTCCACGCAACATCAGATATTCCTTTAACGAGTATTCAAGACCTCCCATGAATTGATCTTTTCCAAAAGAATTAGATTGGAAATTAGCTGCAAGTGTAATCCTGTTGATCTCTCCAATAAAGAAATCATAGGAAGCCCCAATATCCAGGGCAGCAGGTAATTGAAAATTTGATGCAGGCATGGTCATGGAAAAGGCATTGTCTTCCCCCGGGATAAATGTAGTGAGCATGAGTCCATCACCCGTATATTTCATATCCGGACCAATATTTTTTAATGCGATACCAAATTTGATATGGTCTCTATCTCCCGTTATGTATTGGATACCTGCATCAATGGCAATACCCTGGGCACTTGCATCAGCAATGGATTCCGAAATGATTTTCAGATTAAGGCCAGCAAATATACTTGTAGAAAATGCTTTTGCAAAAGCAACGCTAACAATTAAATAAGATGGCTTGTAAACCCCAATTCCACCTTCCGGATTATTAGGTGTAGTTACATCGATATCTCCAAAACTCATGGAAAACACATTCAAGCCAAGCACGCTGGCTTCTCCGACTTTTACGGTTAAGCCAAACGCATATAAATTAATATCTGTACCCTTGAGCCAATTGGTATATGAAAAAATGAATTCTGTTTTTTGAGTGAATGCTATACCGGCAACGTTTATAAACATTCCTTCGAGTCCTTTTACGTTGGCTGTTGACACATTCCCCCAACCGGAACTCCTGGCCCATGGATTAATCAGTAATTCTGAGGCGCCGGCTTGGCCTGACCTGTCTTTATTACCGGCATAAGCTTCATGCAAAGGGGCTGCCAGCAATCCTATAATGAATAGAGTGATTAAGTATTTATAAAATTTCTTCATGCCTGTATTTTTTAGTGTTAAAAAATCATTTTATTCTTAATTACATGATTAGAAAGTATTCAAGTCTGGTGGCCTGATAATGCCAAACCATTTCAGTACTTTTTCGCCGACGTCAGTCTTGACATGGATGATGTAAAGACCACTTGCAATTGGTATGCCGGCGAAATTCTTCAGATCCCAATCAAGGTATGTACTGGCATCATCCTTTGTATATTGCCTGATCAATGTACCATTTATATTATAAATGGTGATCGTACACTTTTGTTGTAGATTGGTGATCTTGACACGGTTATCAATTGCATTATTTTCATATGATGAGTAAGCATAATATGGGTTAGGAACAATATTGATAATGTCGAGATCATCTTCTGCTTTTGTACTATTGTATGTTTCTGTTGCTATATTATTGGTACTGAAGGTGTAAACAGGATAATTATGATTGTAAGTGTTTGTTGGAGCCCATAATGTATCCAGTAGTGTTGAATAATAACGTTTGTATGGTTTGGATACACGAATGCTTAATTTGTATTCATTGGATAGAAATTCTTCGTTTTCAACTGCCAATGGCATTCCAACATACATCATAGTAGAGAACATAACAGGCTTCCATACAGTTGCCGGAATAGTTGGATATACGTCTTCTACATTAAGCAAGTACCTGCAGGCATCATAAGCCGGGTAATTATAAGTATAAGTATTTCCAACAACTTCGAGGTTTATTATCTGGTGACTCAAAATGTAAACATAGTGTTTACCTCCGAAAAGTGGTTTTGTTAAATTCTGATATCCTCCGAGGTTCTCATAAAGATTTGATGTGGGATTCCATAACATATCACGACCGTTTTCAGATACCAGCCATGAATCTTCACCAAACATGATGTTCAGCCTTTCGCCTGTTTCCAGGTTGATGGCATAACCCGGGAACCAACCCATACCATAAGTATTGATATAACTGGGATCATCCGGATTATTGGATGCAACGTCATCAGGATTAGCCCGGACACCTTCTTTGTTAACTGATAGAGCTTTCCTGAAATCAAATTTATGAGCGCCTCCTTCAGAGAGGTTGTGATCAGCGCACATTTCAAGGACAATGCTTCTTGTCCATTTCGATTTATCAGCCGTGATAACAATATCAACACTGGCAATTTCAGATAATTGTGACCGTTGTTTTGATAGCAGATTGAATGCAGGACCCATATTATAATCCATTTGTTCGCTAAATGCACATAAAACGTATGGTGCCCATGTTCCATTGGCTATCTTTTCATAATTTTCCAGGGGGTCCCATGATCTTGTTGGCATGTTCCAGTCGTTGTATTTCGGGTTATCCTGGGCCAAATAGGTTCCTGACCTGATCCAGTTTTCTGAGCTGGCTGGTATTTGATTATCTTCAACACCTCCAAGCCACCTTCTGGAGCTGTCTTCATAAGTAACAGTTGAGTATATCAGTCCATTATTATCAGCAAGGCTGTCACCGGGTGAAAAGGCTTGTTGGATATCAATTGAAAGACCAATGTCCAGCAATAATTGTTCATACTTAACATCGATCGTAGTATCTGATGTATATACTGTTCCTGTGATGGAATCGGTCAGTTGCCAATTTGCTCTGGCGATACTGGTTGTGTCATAAAGGTTTGTTACATTGGTAAACTTCAGGAGGTAAATACCTTTTTTGACATTTAAAGGATCAACCACTTTAACATTTAAAGGTCCCTGGCCATATTTGTATACCGCATTATATGCAATTGGGTAATCCGGCCCCCCCATTGTATTCGTTGAATCTGCCGGGGGTTTTGACATGATCTCCTCAACTGTTTCCGGAGTAATTTCAAGGCCTATACCTCCATTACCCTGACCTTGAATACGTGTTACTTGTGGTCCGTCCCCATATTTTGAATGCAGAACAATACCATTAATTGTCGGATGTGGAATTGCAGTGATTGTCTTAATATTTCTACGTCCGGCAAGATAAGGCAGCTTCTGCCCGAGCAGGCCATTTTGAATTGCAAAGTCTTGGGAATAGGGCATATATTCATTATATGCATAGGAGACAGCAGTATAATAATATTGTTTATGATTAACCAATGAACGGTTTGTTATAGCAAATGCATCTTCAGTTATGCTGAAACTATGATTGATCCCATTATCACCCCCTTCAACTTCTACGATTGGCACATTACCTCCGATTGCTTTATCATAGTAATAGTTTACGAGAGTACCTACGCCATTCCTAATATCAAATTCAGCAACCAAACGAACAAGGTCAGGATCATCTTTGCTTTCAAGTGTAACAGTAGGATCTTTTAATTGATAGATCTGATACCCTTCGAAACGATAAATGGAATCATTTCGCTCGCCAGTATTAGCATTAGGCTGAGTGATAGTATTATCGTATTCGGTATACTTTTCCAGGTAGTTGTTTGAGGTTTTGGAGTTGCTGATATAGCAAATCAATTGTTTGTTAAGTTCCACAAAAGTGAGATCAGGTGCATCGGGACCATCGAGAACCTTAAAACAGTTATCAAACAATTTCTGGCATTTATCATCAATAACCCTGAGCAATTCAACTGAGGCCCATGGACCGCCTGATGTTGCCCTTGCCCACGGAATACCAACGGTAATATAATTAACAGCACCGGGTACAAGTGTAAATGGGCCTGCAGACTGCATGAAACGCCTGTCGTACGGATTATTGTTGGCTTCTTGCTCGTTCCAGAACTTTCCGCTTTGGTTATACCCGCCATTTGGCGGAGCACCTTTGGTACCCCAGTTACATGGGTCTGAGTCATCAGGGAACATGAAATCACATTCAGGCCCGACAGCACCTGAGGTGATGTGAGCATTTCCTCCGTAAAGCATTTTTGTGTTGTCCTTCCAAATACCTCTGAGATAGTTATAGTATTCCGGAGCAGAGTGTGGGTCACCCTGATTTCCGCCGGTATTATTATGATATACAAAACGGCGCATTCCAAATCGTTCATCATCTATAATGTGGTTTCCAAAGTTAACACCGTTAATGGCCATCTGGTCATATTCATATGGGGAATTAATAATGGAACAATCACCTGTAAACTTTGGGTTGTCCCTACCATCCGGATCAATGTATGGGCCCTGGAAGAAATCAACACCAATAGCCGGAGGTTGATCTCCGTATGCTTCGGATTCACCACTCCCGTCAACTGCATTACCGTTATAGCAATAACCAAGCCCCCTGTTAACATCACAACCAATATAGTCGTCCCAGGCATATCCAAGGTCCGTGTCACACCATGGGCTGTAATAAGTGTTGGTCAAGGTAAATGTTGAACGGTTGATGATCTCATAGCTGTAGAAGGTCATATTGTTGATCTCATCATTAGTAGTGAATGCAAAAGCTTGTGCCCTGATTTCCAATCCGATAGCAGCACCGGTGGTTTCCGAATGGTAACCTCCTTTATCGTTGAATACCCACCATAAAGTCTGATCACCTTTTAATACCTGGTCAACAAGAATACCTCCATGAACGATCCCGAGTGAATCTTCCGGAGTTGGGGTGGGAATATAATTGGGATCATCAGCGTAGTTCAATGGACATAGATGATTAGTGATGTCATAATACGGATAATCTCCCTGGTTGGGATCATAATCGCCGTCACCATCCACATCTTTAAAGGGTGCAAGATAATAACTCTGATTTTTAGCTACATCCCCATGCGCCGGATAATCCATTATTGATTTAGGAATGATATAATTCGGGAATTCTTCAGTTTTGTTAGTACTATTCCACCAGGCGAGAAATTCATCTATCTCAGCACGTGTTATCAGATATAAGTTATCATATTTTGCACATGTAGCTGCTTCAACCGATGCGCTTCCATCTATGGTCAGGGGCCCTGGCCAGTAGTCAATACCTACCTGGCGATAACGTTGAGCTGCAAGCTTTAGCTGGCCGTTAATATCCAATCCTCCGATCCATAGTGCTCCTGAAAACAATGAAGTTGCTGTCCCGGCTTTTGGAATAAAATATTGTGCGCCGATACCTCCGGGAAGGTCCCACCACATGTCTCCTCCTGTATTGATACGGCCTCTGACGTTGTTGATGTCTAGAAATCTAAAACCAGAAGCTGCAGAACAACCGGCAGCGTTTTGCTTAATGCCTCTGGTACTTTTGTTCCCTGCACCACCAATAAATTCCTCAGCAGAAGTGGTGTCAATAATAAATATGCAGAGAAGAGCAGCAAATAAATAGCAGAATGTATTTTTCATGATCATCATTTATTAAAATTAATATCCTTTTTTCCTGTCAATTGTGGATTGGTTAAAAGTTAAAAATGGCACCAAAGTGAATCGTTCTGGGTCTGCTGTAATTATAAGGATTGTCAATGAAAGTAGCATAAAGATTACGGAATGACTCGGGATCCAGTTTTTCATTGATCTCTCTTTGCCATTCAGCAGCAGCAAGATAACCATCATCACTCGGGTTTCCAGTAGCCGGGTAAACGCCCATCACATTTTTGGTATTCAGAATATTGTTGATCTGGAAATAAATAGTCAGGTATGCTTTTTTCTTATTATCTTCTTTACCCATGTTAAGTATGATATCTTTGTCCAAACGTGCATCAATCCTGAATTGCCACGGTAGTCTTGAACCCTCAAGTGTACCTTTTAATAAACGTGTGCCACCAGATATCTGAGAATATATATTACGTGATCTGGTGTATGGTGTGCCTGACCCTCCGTTTAAAGTAAGACACAGACCGGTATTTTTCAGGAGCTGAACAGGGGCCTTACCTGACTTTTCTCTTTTGATGACCGGTCCATTATATTCCTTTCCTTCAGTGAAACGGAAGTCAAAGTAGAGGTTGAATTGGTGTCTGCGGTCCCAGGCCAACGGGTAAATAGTTCTTAGGTTAGGCAGGCCGGCAGCAACAAGGGCCGCTGCTGTATTAACAGTTGAACCGGTACCATCAGCAAACTGTAAGGTATAATATGCACTAACACGTGCATTATTGGTTCTCCTCAGGTCGTATTGAATAGTCATACCCTTAACAGTACCAAAGTCGATATTATTGTATGAAGTATAATCTTTTGGATAAGCACCATTAAACCTGTAAATCTGGATCATATCCCTTATTTCCCCGTAGAAGACAACAAATTTGAGTGATGAAGTGTTTGATAGTTTCTGTTGGAATCCCAGTTCGTAGTCAATTCTTTTTGAAGGCTTAAGATTGGGATTATTTATTACCCCGCCAATATTGTTGAAGAAATAATAGATCCTTGGATCTGACCAGTTGTTAGATAATGGTCTTTGAGTTAGCACATCATAGTGTGCAAAGAAAAGTGCAACATCAGAGATTGGGAAGGAGAATGATATCCTGGGCATCACATTAACCTGAGGTTCATAGTCTTGAAAAGCTCCAATCTCAGTACGCTCAGCGTTCGGATTTATTATATATGGAGAAACACCAGAACCTACATCCAATGCATTCGGATCCGCGATTTCAGTGCCAAACGCATTATACCAGGTGTCTTCATCACGATAACCGACAATTGCCGTAGGATTTTTGATATTGTCAATGTAAACAACATCATTATTACCGATAGTTGAAGGGATTGTATATCCACCCATCTTATTAGCAAGTTCTTCGGCTTGCTGACTTCCCCTCGTATAAGCTTCGTATAACAGATAAGGGTCTTTCAAAACAGTCTGGTTGGCATCGAACCTGTCGACACGAATACCTAAATTGAAGATCAGGTCCTTGAAAGCAAATTTATCCTGGATATAACCTGCCATGTATATAGGTTCATAAGCAGCAATCTCACGTGTGAAATTACCATTCTCATCTTTATTAAACCAGAAATCTTCGAATGTTGGTTTTTCTTTCTGCTTTTTACCGGTATAATCAAACCCTCTGTAATATGCATAGAAGAACCCGTCATTCAGCAAGTCGTCGGCACTGAACATACTTATATCGAACAGTTCACTGTTCATAGTAATTGTGTGTGATTTGTTATTTTCGTCAAAATAGGTTATTGAGTTATTGTTATAGTCATAAGAATCGATAAGGATGTAGTCAAGACCATTGACTGGTAAACCAAGCTTTTTTCTTAGATTGATGTCAAAAGTAGTTTGTATATTACCATCATATAACCTGTGATATTCAATGGTATCCATGAATACACCATCGCGATAAACAGGCGTGGGGTCATCAAGGTCAAGCTCAATAATATGGAAATTTGTCAGCCCGTACATATGGGTCCATAATCCTACAGGGCCATATGCGTAACCACGGTCGGTTCTTTGTTCATACTGGATGCCAAACTTAAGCTCGTGGTTTCCGATATCCATTGCACCGGAAGCATTGATACCCAACTGATCGTTGTCATATACATTATATCCTGAAATAACGGTTCCCGGGCTTTGCCACATGCCGTATATGCGGTCAGGAGTCTGGCCATTGAGCTTGGCACCAAGAAGCTGTACCTGGGTCCTGCTACGGTGATTGTCTGCTCCTGGATAAAGGCTGTAGTACTGATCAGTAATATTTGCAACCAATGGATTATATTCCCTCCTATCGAAAGTGAAGAGGGTGTCGTAAATATTGTTCATGATCTCGACATTGTTGAAAAAATGTCCATTAATGGTAATAGTATCAGGTTCAGAGTAATTTTTAGTCAGATGTGAATTATAAACTCCTATATAGCCGTATTTGAAAAGATCATCTTTATGATCTGCATCCTGATTGCATCCATGGTTTTTTGTCCAGTCTGCCTGGATTGAATAATAAACATTCTTAACCAGTGATTTGCTTTCTTTATCAGACGGAAAACGTTGTGTAAACCTTCCGAACACCCTCCATGTATAATTGGTATACATGCCATTCTTATCATAATTAAACAGAGTATTGTTATAGTTGTTACTCCAACTCCGGCCCTGGTGACCCTGGTTATAGACAAATGTTCCCCCTAATGTCAGGTTAACGGTTTCAGTAGTTCTTATATCTATTTTACCGTTTACATTAACGTTATAGCGGGAAGTGTTTAGTGTATAATTAATCTTTTCAAGATCACTTGTTCTGGTATATTCCCCGTTTAGAAGTGTACCTCCACCCTCAAGGCCCGAAGGGCGAAGTGGGTTTTGTTCCAGCCAGTTCAGATAATCATCACTGGCTTTATAAATACCGTTCTTATTTGTTGAAGGCCTGCCATCTTTTCTATGGATAAAATCACAGGCTATGAAATATCCCAGAAGGGAAGTGGTTCGGTTGCCTTGTTCATCTTTTTTGGAGAACAGTGGCCCGGTTAAATTCAGGCCGACGCGATTATAACCGTATGCATCGAGAAACTGTGAAGTTTCAATTTCGACACCAGCGCCGAACTTCCTTGAAGGGCCTCTGGTAGTTACTTCGATGATACCACCGGTGGCGTCACCATACTGTGCAGGAATACCACCAAGGATAACAGTTTGTTGTTCAATAGCTGATTGTGGAAGGGCAGTAGAACCTCTGACTTTTATACCATCAATATAATATACTGTGGCATTTGAACGGGCGCCACGTACATTGCCGCGTTCACCGTCACGTGAAAACACACCACCTATTGTGGCTGCGATGCCATCAACCGTTCGGTTTGGCATCTTTTGGATTTCTTCTGCTGTAACTGTAGCCCCGGAAGAAGTTTGATCTTTATTAATCAAAGGAACCTTGTAATCAATAACTTCAAAGGTCTCAAGAGTTAGTGCTGTCGATTCCATTTTGATGTCATAGAAGCGAATTTGGTTGGCGGAGATGATAACACCCCTGATAAGCAATGGCTTGTAACCTACACTGGTTGCTTTGACATCATATTTTCCCGGGGTGATGGGCTTGATAATGTAATTGCCATCAAAATCTGAAGAAGCTCCTCCGATCTGTGTACCTCCTAATTCAACAACTATATTTACAAATGGTAGTGGTTCGTTAGTATTTTTGTCGATTACTTTTCCCTTTAAGGTGCCAGATGATTGAGAGAATACCAACAAACTTGTTGTTAGTAGGATTCCAATAGTTAAAAGTAAATTTCTTAACATACCATGTAATTTTATGTTAGATTAGACATTGTGCTTTTGAAGTTGGTAAAGATAATAATAAATAAATATAATTTCCAAAAATTATCAAAAATAGGATTAAAAATTAATAAATCCGTAACAAATTATCTATGTATAAGGTCGTTTTAATATTTCCGCAAATATTACAGCTTTTCTGATATCAAATTCTAATGAGTCATGCATTTCTTCTGTTAAAGAACTCGTTATGGAATATGGAGTTTCGTACTCCTTCTTTAGAGGATCTGTTATACTTGGTTGTGCTTCTTTGTGATATTCTTCTCTTTCAAATTCTTCTACAGACTCCATCCCCATTTTTTTATATTCATTTTCAAAGGTGATAGTTTCAGTTTTCTCCACGACAGGAACGTCCATGAATTCGTCATCAAATACAGGTGTATCCGGTTCAGGAGATATTTCTTCTGTGAACAACTGTTCTAATATTGTCCTGGGTTTTTCGGAAGAGGATTGTCTTGGTGTACTTTGTCTGCTTTCCCTTTTCTTCTTCTGTTTTTTGCTTTGGACGTAAAAAGTAAAAACAAGCCAGAGAAGACCTATTAGTATATAAATATAATCATCCATTTCATTATGCATTTAACTTAATATAAATGTAAATATATTAAATAATTGAAAATAAAAAATAAAAAATCAGTTAACGGTTGAAAAAAATCAGTTAACGGTCAGCTGATCGAAGTTAAAATCCTATAAATTAGTTATGATTTCAAGAATCTTTTCTCTTTTTCTTCTGGAGACAGGTATCTTACTGCCATCCTTCATTAAGATGTATCCTCCTTCCGCCCTGATAAAACTTCTGATATATTTGATATTGATTAGATGAGATTTATGCGGGCGGATAAAATTATGATCGCTTAATAATTCTTCATTTTCTTTAAGAGTCTTTGATATCAGTATCTTTTTGCCGTTGTTCAGAATGAAATTTGTATAATAATTATCTGATTCGCACCTGACGATTTTATTAACCTCAATGATATGAATCTTATCAGATGTGGAAAGCACAATTTTGTTGGATTCACTTGTAAGTGGTATCCTGATATTATCGAGTAATACACGAATATTTTTATGGGTCTGTGTACACGATTTTTTTAGTTCTACTTTTTTGATTGCATTGACTAATTCTTCGGGATCTATAGGTTTGAGAAGGTAATCAAGGGCGCTGTATTTGATGGCTTTGATGGCATATTGATCGTAGGCAGTAGTGAATATGATTTCAAAATTGAGCTTATCAATGTCTTCAAGAAGTTTAAATCCGCTGCCGTCAGGCATCTGGATATCGAGGAATATAATATCCGGATTGTGTTTCCTGATCATAGCCAGACCTGATTGGTAACCATCAGCTTCTGCAACTACTTCAACATTTTTACAGAAGCGGTTAAGTAACCCAATGAGAGCTTCTCTGGACTTCTTTTCGTCTTCGATAATGATGCTTTTTATCATTTTACGGGAGATGGAATTTTTATCCAAAGATCATAAAAAAAGATGATGATAAAAAGTATTTTAAAAAAAATTCTGTTTTCCGCGTTGGGACACCCAAAAAGAAAATTCAATCTATAATTTGCAATTTTCGAACACAAAAGGTGCGTAGCTCGGGGTTTATGATATGACTGACTTTATGAATGGGTTTATTTACAGGACCTGATAGAACATTTTGATTTCCACTCTTGTTCCTTTTGCATTACCCTGATCATCTTTGAGGTCAATGACAATGATAGAATATTTATCCTTATTCTGTTTATTCAGAAGGTCTATTCGTTCCTTCGTGATTATCATCCCTCTAGATTTTCTTTTGATCCCGGAAGATTCCCTGATCTTTAATGCCTTTGCTCTCCCGATGCCATTGTCCTCAATAGAGCAGAATATGGTATCTTCCTTAAGGATGAAATCAATTTGTAAATGTCCTTTTTCAGAACTGTGGATCAGTCCGTGCAATATAGCATTTTCGACAAATGGCTGGATGATCATGGGAGGAATTGCCATGAATCCGGCATCAATTTTCGGGTCGACATGTATGGTATAATCAAACTTATCATCAAACCTTAATTTTTCTATGTCCATAAAGTATGATAATGCCGTTAGTTCATCTTCGATAGGAATATATGATTTTCTTGAATTGGACAGGGTAAGGCGCATCAGTCGGGAAAACTTTGCAAGATAATGTATTGCTTTATCGGTATCGTTTGCTATTACAAAACTTTGAATAGCATTAAGTGAATTGAAGATGAAATGAGGATTCATTTGCAGGCGCAATGCTTTTTGTTCTACATCGAAAAGGTGCTTTTCAAAATCGAGCATTTTTTTGGCAACCTCATGTTTTGCCTTGATATTTTTAAGTCGCCTGTAAATAATATACCATAGTATGGTGAGGATAAGCAATCCGAAGGATATCCTGAAAACAAGGGTAGCCCACCAGGCAGGAGTAATAATTAGTGTTAATGACAATCCTTTGTCATTCCAGATACCGTCATTGTTTGATCCGGTAACATGAAATGTGTAGCTTCCGGGGCTTACATTTGCATACTCGGCGATTCTTCTGTTAGCATCCCTGCTGATCCAATCCAAGTCATAATGATCGAGCTTGAACTTATATTTATTTTTAGGAGGATTGGTGAAGTCCAGCGCGGAAAACTCGAAGGAAACGAAATTATCATTATAATTCAGGAAAATAGTGTCGCCGTTATTGATTTGTGTGGGTTGAGCCTGATTGAATTTTTTAAAGGCGGTGATGACAATTTTAGGAATTTTTTTGTTTTGTTTGATTTCATCAGGATAAAATGCATTAAAGCCATTCATTCCTCCAACAAACATTTCTCCATCCGGGCTGTTAAAATTGGCGCAACCGTTAAATTCATTACCCTGTAACCCATCCTTCACATCGTAATTTATAAAAGTAGTATCTCTCCGGTTGAATTTGGAAAGCCCCCAATTTGTGGGCAACCAAAAATTTCCTTTATCATCGTCAAGTGTTGCATAAACAACATTATTGGGTAACCCATCATCAACTGTAAATGCAGTGAACCTGTTTGTAGAGGGATCATACCTATTCAGTCCGCCCCCCATTGTCCCGATCCAGTAAATACCATCACGGTCTTCGTATATTGAGAATATTTTATCACTGTTGATGCTGAAGGGATCATCAGGATCATAAGTATGCCTGATAAACGTTCCGGTTTCCTTCAAGAACCGGTTTAAACCACCGTTGGTACCCAGCCAGATATTTTCATGCCGGTCTTCATAAATTTCCCATATCCTGTTATTGCTGAGACTTTGAGGGTCCTTTGGATTATGAACATAAGGAAGAAAAGTATTATTTTCCGGATCAAAAATGTTCAAACCTCCCGCGGTACCGATCCATAATTTGCCATTACTTCCCTCTGTAATGCAAAGGATACCATTATTGTTAATGGAGGCAGGATTAGAAGGATCATGATAAAAACGTGTGAATTTACCTTTATCACGGTCATACCTGAGTAATCCAAAATATTCGGTTCCTATCCAATAAATGCCATTTCTATCCCGGATAACATCCCTGATCTTTGCATTGGATAAATTATTCAGGTCATCGATCTGATAATCTATCAATTGGTAATTGCCGGTTTTTCTGTCCAGTATATTTAATCCTTTAGCAGTCCCGATCCATATTAACCCGTCATTATCCTTCATTATTGAGTGAATGATGTTATTGGAAAGGGTATTTGGATTATCAATAGATTTCTCATAATGAGTGAACTTGCTTGAACTGCGATCTATCTTGTTGACTCCTTTTAAGGTTCCCACCCATAGATTATTGGCTTTATCTTCATAGATGGAATGGATATTTTCATTGCTCAGGCTTGTTTTCTCGCTGGTGGGCCTGAAATGATAAAAACTTTCATTTTCCCTGTTGAAAAGATTGAGCTTATCACGGGTGCCGATCCAGAGATAACCCAGGCTATCTTCATAAATGGCATTTACGATGTTATGGCTGAGGCTGGTGGTTTCTTTCGGATCATGGAAAAATCTTTTAAACCTGTTGGTTTTGAAGTCATACCTGTTTAATCCGTTTGCAGTTCCGGTCCAAAGATAACCAAACCTGTCCTGGTAAATGCTAAGTATATTGTTACTGCTTATGGTATGCGGATCCTGGCTTAAATGAAAATATGGTTCAAAAACCAGTGAAGACAGGTCAAAACGAAACAAACCAAACCTTGTGGCAATCC
The DNA here is from genome assembly GCA_030606625.1 of Bacteroidales bacterium. GTDB lineage: Bacteria > Bacteroidota > Bacteroidia > Bacteroidales > B18-G4 > JAUWGC01. The sequence goes on from JAUWGC010000059.1 coordinate 14,205, forward strand.
ATAAGTCTCCATTGTTGTCCTGGTGTACCTTGTTGATCCAATTACTTTGAATACTGTCTGCTTCTTCTGAATAAAAATAATATCTGGAAAACACCTTGTTTGTTTTATCATACCTGTTCAGTCCTTTTGATGTGCAAATCCAGATATAACCGTCTTCATCCTGGTAAATATGGTTTATGAAATTATCGCTGAGGCTGTTGCTAACGTCAGGGTCATGTTTAAGAGTCAAGATATTCCCGGTATGAGGATCAAGTAAATTTAATCCGTCTTCCGTCCCAACCCATATCTGATTTTCATCATCTTCCATCAAAGATCTGATGGTGGTATTACTCAGGCCATTATGCTTGTTATAAATTCGGAAATCGTATCCGTCATATCTGTTCAACCCGTCCCAAGTACCAAACCACATGAATCCGTCTTTATCCTGAAGAATACTGAATACCAGATTTTGTGAGAGGCCCTTTTCAAATTTTATGTTTTCTGAAGAGATCCTGTCGAATTTGATATTCAGTGGTTCCTGAGCATAGGTAAAATTGAAAAT
>JAUWGC010000116.1 GCA_030606625.1 Bacteroidales bacterium
ATTTGCGTCAATACTAACAAAAAGTTATAGTTGTCAACAAAAAGAAAAAAGAAGCAAAAAAGAAAAAGTATACACTTAATATAAAAGTGTCAACCTTATTTAGGCATGAACAACCTGCCAACTGCCGACTGTCTACTGTCGACTGTCGACTTGTTTCATTGTCGCTTAATTTTAAGAATTAGATTTCCTCTTAAAGTATTGATAATCCAGATAATAAAGTAATTTAATTGAGAAGCTGTTGGTGGCCGGAGAGTCTAATGTCTTCCTGACGTCATTAAAATAATTACCGTGAATTTTATCGCTCTCTTCATAAATGCTATACTTCCATATAAAAAGTAATTCACTGCCGGGTGCAAATTCCCAGGTGAATACCATGTCGATATTGAAAGCATTGAAACTGAAATTGTGTGGTGCGGAATAATTGTTTTCTACAAGGTATCCGTCATCCTGGAGATCATAAAAATCTTTGTATTTTACAGTGATCCAATAATGTCTGAGCTGGAATGACAAACCGATCTTATTCGTAAAAACATAACTTGTTTCGAATGTATTGATGATGTCACGTACATCCCTTTTGCCGAAAATAATAACCTGTTCATTATGGTTAGTGCTGTCAGTGACGTATCCATAGTCATTGTTTTTAATTTCATATTCAAACTCAAAAGTAAAAAACAGCTTGTTATTTACCCGGAACCTGGGCTCGATGCTTAATTCATATCCATACATATTATACTTAAAGGCTTTTGAAATTTCGCCCCAGATATCAATCACAAACCTTTTTTTGTAATCAGGAGAAACGAATAGAGAAAAACTTTGATGTGAGGGATATCTTACCATTCTGCCGGGCGAACGTGCCTCGAAATAGTCATGAATCTCAACAGGTGCAACATCATAATGAAATCCTATAGTGGTATAATTTTTTGTAGTAGCCCGTGAATGAAGTCCTAAATTAAATGAGGAATACTTTCTTGGCGCATAGAGGTAATCTAAACGTGCATAAAATTTATTATACCAGTCCATTAACTTCCAGAAAGGATCATAAATATTGTAGCAGAGGTTCAATCCATTTGAAAATTCATTATTATTTCGCAGAAATCCCATATCATTTGGATCATAAGTATCACTCTCGGTATTTTCCCAGAGATAAAACCTGAAATTCCCGCTGATCTTACCAATTTCCGCATGATATTTAAATCCGAATTCCGGTTTATTATCAGGATAATATTTTTGACTTATATTACACAGTCCTCTGGCAGAAAACATATTATTTTTATCTGTGAACCTGAACTCAGAACCGCTTACGTTTGCTGTATAGTCATTTTTACCACGGTAAACATTAGTATTATAAACACTGATAAAGGAATTGTTTTTGAGGGATTGGTCGAAGACCAGCATATTATAGTTAGTGGCCGGCTCGGTAAGTATTTTTTTTTCCTTGCCGGATGAATCCCTGACCTTTGCATACGTATTGGAAGTGATGGCATTGAACAAACCAATTCCCAAGCCTTTTTTATTTCTTCCGGAAATTTTGGTGGCGTTGATCAGCTGTGCTTCATCAGGATTTTTAATAATGTTTTTATCATCATAACCGGATTCAACATCTGAGAATCCTGAGGGCGTTGATCCGATGCGCCTGGAATAGAAAACACCGCCTTTATCAAACAATTCTGTTCCCTCTGTGAAAAATGGCCTTTTCTCTTCGTAATATATCTCAAACGGTGAGAGGTCAATTATCCGCTCATCGGATTGTACCTGTCCGAAATCCGGGATTAATGTCATGTCCAGAGTGAAACTTTCATTGATCCCATATTTTAAATCAAGACCATAATTATAAGCATAAGACCAATTTTTATTTTCAGGTTTCTTTTCTGCATATGTTGCAATATAAGGCACAAATGAAAGTCTTAATGGTGGATTAATATTTTTAAGACCAATTAATTCGCCGGATTGATTGAGAACCCCATCCAATTTATTGTCAATATAATTCCATGTAGACCATTCATGGCGTCTCTTGATTGATCGCCAGAAATTTACTCCCCAAACTTGTATATCTTCTTTAGGAAAACGTATGGCTGAGTATGGGATTTCGATCTCTGCGATCCAACCAATATCAGTGATCCTGACAGCGCTTTTCCAAACAGCATCCCATGAATCATCACGGAAATCGGGTGCATGTTTGACATCGATTTGAACACCTGAAGCTGAAACTTTGAATTCAACAGCATTCAGGCCATCATTATATGGTGAAAGATCGACTGAAAACATATCTGCGTTAATGTCACCCTGATCCCTGGTGCCCAATTCTGTCAGAATACTGTCAGGTGAGGAATCATACATGATTGCACCAAAATAAATGGCTCTGTTGTCATACAGAATCTTTACAGTAGTTGGCTGGGAAGGTTGTTTGCTGTTGTAAGGAGTAAATTGAACAAAATCATTGGCTTCCTTAGCATTCCGCCACATGGGTTCATCAAGAATCCCGTCAATTTTTACAGGATCATGTATTCTGAAAGCTTGAACCTGCTTCCTTACCGGTTGTGCAAAAGTAATTGAAGTAATCAGTAGAAAGAAAAAGGACCATGTAATATTTTTAATGACTCCGGGTTTCATGCTTTACCAACCTCATTCAGACGGTTTTTGTAAAGATTATAGTTTTCTTCATCAAAACAAACAAAGATCACCTTTATTATTGTTTTACTTTTTGCAAGGAATTCTTTTGTTGTATTTATAGCTATCATAGCTGCACGTTCTTTCGGGAAACCATAGATCCCTGTGCTGATGTTGGGAAAAGCAATTGTTTTACACTGATTATTTACGGCAACTTCCAGACTGCTGGTATAGCAACTGGCCAGCAATTCGTCCTCCCGGTTATTACCTCCCCGCCATACCGGGCCAACTGTGTGAATTACATGCCTGGCAGGCAATTGGTATCCCATTGTAATTTTGGCTTCACCAGTTTCACAACCATTTAATGTCCTGCATTCTTCCAGTAGTTGATGGCCGGCTGCACGGTGAATAGCACCATCGACACCTCCGCCTCCAAGCAAAGACTTATTAGCAGCATTAACAATCGCGTCAAATTCCAGTTTTGTGATATCACCTCTGATAAGTTCAATTCTGCTTTCCATAGTTGGGAATGATTAGCGGGATTAGCAAGCTGCAGGTGATGTTAATTTTTATCTGTTTTCAACCAATCCATTGCAGCTTTTTCTGTTGAAAAAACTTTTATCTTGTAATTATTATTGGTTGTTTCTTTATTTATGATCATTGCAAATGCTGTATTTACAGGGTCAGAATGAATTACTGCATGTTTAATTGTTTTGTAATTTGGTAAAACAGTAAATAATTTTTCAAGTAATAAAGGAAGGTCATTTGCGGTAAATTTGACATCAGCTTTGCTTGCGTTTTCAAATATTAATAAATCCCGAGGCAATGTATTGTCATTTCCAAAATTATTGACATATTCCAACATGTCTTCAATTTCAATTATACCACTACACTCAACAAATAAAACTTTTATTTTGTTATCATAATTAATTTTTATCATTGTAGTTTTATGTTTAAATCGACATAAAAACTCACGAACTGATAAAAAGTTCAATGCCTAGAATTCAATTTTCAACACCGTACATTGAACCTGTTGCTTTCCTAATATAACTATTTCTCAATTTTCTTAACAAACAATTGTCCTGTATGATAATCGACCACTTCAATGGATTCGCCTTTTTCAATATAACCGCTTAATACTGTTGCATCAAATACATCATTTTCTATCTTAACTTTGCCGGCTGGGCGGAGAATTGTGAAAGCTGTACCAGTTCTTCCTAACATGGTTTTATATGTGTTATCTGCAGATGTATATCCTTCTTCCACTTTTTGAACAGTATCCAGGGCAAGGTGACCAAAAATAGTGGTTGTGAACATTTCTCTGCTGATGAAAAAAGAAGCGAGCAAGGCCATAAATATAGCTATCACTACAATAAAGAATGACATAAAAATAACTTCAATTTTAATTCCGCTGAAATCGAAACCAATATTGCCGATCATGCTCAGAGTAAGTCCGACAATTACCAGGACGATTCCGGAAATCCCTGCCACCCCAAAGCCAGGGATGGCAAATATCTCAACTGCGATTAAAACCACACCAATGATAAAGATCAGTATTTCCCAGTTATTTGCGAGGCCCTCGATATAAAGAGGGGCGAAATACAGCAAGGCAGCCCCTATTGCTGCAACGAGCGGGAATCCCACGCCCGGTGTCTGTAATTCAAAATAGATCCCGCCAATGATGATCATGATGAGGATACCGCTGACTATAGGATTGATAAGGAACCCAATGATATTATCCATGGGAGTTAATTCCTGTTTGACGATTTCATATTCTGTTATTCCGGCAAGTTGCATGATATCCCTGATATTCGATACTTCACCCTCACAGAAGCCGTATTTGATGGCTTCAGATGTAGTCAGGGTAAGAACCTTTCCTGTGTCGACTATGCCTTCGATATAAATATCCGGATCGACCATAGCCTGAGCGATATCAGGATCCCTGCCATTGGCTTCAGCAGTGGAACGCATCCATGAACGCATGTAAGACTGATATTTATCAGGTACCGGTTTCCCCGTTTGATCGACAACAGTAGCAGCACCGATGCTGGCAACCTCACGCATATAAATGCTGTCACATGCGATTGCAATCAGTGCCCCGGCAGAGGCAGCATTGTTGTCAATGAATACATAAACAGGAATGTTGCAGTTCAATATCTTGGTTCTGATGGAATCGGCAGCATCCACCATGCCGCCATAGGTATTCATATGGATGAGAATAATGTCAGCATTAGCCTCTTTTGCTTCTTTAAAAGCTTTTTGTGTGGTTCTCCAGACAGGCGGGGCAATATTCTCTTTGATGTTAAACTTATAAATTTTGTAAATTTTATCATCATTGTTATTAGAATTTCCATTTATACTACCAGGAAGTGATAAGGAAATGATAAAACAAATGAACATTAATATGCTTTTCCTGATTAAAATTTTAATCATAATGATATTAAAATATTATTTTGAACTATGTTTTTCACGGTAAAGCTTTTTCCATGCACTTCGTTGCCAGTAATTTCTTTTCCATGTTTTGCCCCAGAGGATGTTGGTCCAAATACGTTCATGAAGATAATAAAAAAGAATTTTCGCAAAAAAATCAGCGATGGTGATGACTGAAGCTGTTTCCATCACTTCATTAAATGTTTTATCAGAATATCGCCGGAAAATCACAAAAACGACTAAAAATGTTGTCGCAGATGCAATGGCCCGCCAACTGATTGCCTTGGCTATACTTCGTAATGGATTATCTTTGATTTTTTCTTTTTCTAACGAATCATTATTGTGATTTACCATATTGCTAAAATAGACTAATATTTTTAAAATCCTGAAACTTCGCAGCAAGGTTTTCTATTTCTTGTGAAATTTCCGGTAATTAATACTAATTATTTTATTGAGTTACAATAATAATTTATTTTCAATAGTTATGCAAAATATTTATTAATAAGTTTTATGAAAGTTTCATGGATAAGGTTGTTAGTACTTACGATTTCTTTTCCAAAGATATAATTGTCACCATTGCTGAAATCAGTCGATCTTCCACCTGCCTGTTGAACAATGAATGATCCTGCAGCAACGTCCCAAGGATTAAGTCCATATTCGAAAAAAATATCAAACCGTCCACAGGCAATATATGCGAGATCAATGGCAGCCGAGCCGAGCCTGCGAATACCCCTGGTAATCTGCATGGATTCCCTGAGAAATGAAATGTAATTGTCTAACCTGTCGAAATCACTATAGGGAAATCCTGTTGACAGGAAAGCCTCCTCCAGGTTTTTGGTTTTCGAGGTATGGATAGTTTTACCATTTAAATATGCCGGACTGCCTTTCCAGGCATAGAAGCATTCTTGTGAATTTATTTCAAATACAACTCCTAAAATGATTTCATTCTTAAACATAAGTGCAACACTGATAGAATAAATAGGAATATGATGAATGTAGTTGGTGGTGCCATCAAGAGGATCGATGATCCACATATACTCTTCATTTTTTTGTTTTATGGTATTTTCTTCAACAATAAAACCTGAAGTGGGAATTATTTTATGCAGTTTTTCTACCAGCCTCATTTCCGATTCCTTATCAACATATGTGACAAAATTGTTTTTGTCTTTTCTTTCTATGTTTTCTTTGGAAAGCTTGTAAATTTCATCATGGATAAATTTTCCTGTTTCACGGCAAAGATTGCATACCTGGCTTGTTATAATTGATAGTTTCATAAATTCGATTATAAATTTTCCTGGTGGAGGAAGATACCATCATCATCCAACTTGTTTAATTTCACATTTACGATTTGATTATTCAGACTCTTATCATATCTGGCTTTGACCCTGATGTAATTTTCTGTAAAGCCCTGAATATATCCATTATGATTGCATGACTCAAATAATACTCTGGCTTTCCTGCCCATGTTTTCTTTATAAAAAGTTTCTTTTTTCTTGCAGGATAATTTGTGCAGGCGCTTGCTTCTTTCTTTCTTTACAACAAAAGGGACTGTATTTCTCATTTCTGCTGCCCTGGTATTTGGCCTTGCCGAATATGTAAACACATGGAGGTATGATATTCTGGATTTGTCCAGAAAATCATACGTTTCCTCAAAGTCATCATTTGTCTCCCCTGGAAAGCCGACGATTACATCGGCTGCAATACAGGCATGAGGTATCTTTTCCTTAATCGTTATCAACCGGCTATTGAAAAGATCCACACTGTATTTCCTGTTCATAGC
>JAUWGC010000031.1 GCA_030606625.1 Bacteroidales bacterium
AAAGCCCTGGTCATGAGCCTGCCCGATATTCGTAAAGATACCAATGGTTGGTTGAATGATTGATTGCAGTTTATCCATTTCATCGGGCTCAGATATTCCTGCCTCAAAGATACCAAGCTCATTTGAAGGTTCCATCTGCCAGACTGAAAGCGGAACACCAATTTGTGAATTATAGCTTTTAGGACTCCTGATAATTTTTTTATCCTTATGCATAAGCTGAAATAACCATTCTTTCACGATGGTTTTACCGTTACTTCCGGTAATTCCTATAACAGGGATATCGAATTTTTTACGGTGTGCACTGGTCAATGCCTGAAGTGCTTTTAAGCTGTTATCGACCTGAACAAAGTTTACATCCTTATAATCCTTGAATTTCACAGATATGTTCGAAATTACAAAATTCCTGATGCCTTTTTTATAAAGTTCATCAATGTAATCATGGCCATTATTTCTTTTACCGACAAGGGCGAAAAAGATACATTGCTCCGGTGAGATCAGTTTGCGGCTATCAATCATTACATCCCTGATGACACTATTCTTTGTACTTTTGGAAAAGAATTTCCCCTTGACTATTTGGGCAATATCATTAATATTGTATTGAATAGAAGCCATATACTGGTAATGCTATTATGGTAAATATAATTTTAGTACATTTTTTATTCCAAACATATTATTGGATTAATTATTGAATTGTTTACAGTCTCGAACTAAATTTAGAATAATATCATGATTCAACATTGTTTTCTTCTTCAAGCATGCTGAGCTGCAATGGATTTTCACTTATCTCTTCAAATTCAATCCGTTTCTTGTATATATCAATAGCCAGATAGATGGCAGCACATAAAGAATCCGGGGATGCCATGTTTTTTCCGGCCAGATTATATGCTGTCCCGTGAGCCGGTGAAGTCCGGATAACGGGCAATCCGGCAGTGTAATTCACGCCATCCTGAAATGAAAGTGATTTGAACGGGATCATACCCTGATCATGATACATTGCAAGTATACCATCGAAATTTTGAAAATTCTCGCTGCCGAAAAAACCATCTGCCGGATATGGCCCGAATACGAGTATACCTTCATTAAAAGCCTTGTTTATCGCAGGAATAATAAATTTTTGTTCTTCTTCACCCAGTAATCCATCTTCTCCCGCATGAGGATTCAGTCCCAAAACAGCAATCCTGGGCTTTCTGACCCCAAAATCCCTGATCAGGCTGTCATTCAAGACGTTAATCTTGCTTTTAATTAACTCCTCTGTAATTACGCCCGGTACATCTTTTAAAGGTATATGCCCTGTGACGACACCTACCCGGAACTTTCCACTGACCATTAGCATCAGGTAATCACTGCAATTGAATTCCTTAGCTAAGTATTCTGTATGACCCAGAAAATGAGAAATTTCTGACTGGATATTCTTTTTATTAACAGGAGAAGTTACTATCACATCTATTAAACCTTTTCTAAGATCTTCAGTTGCCATCTCAAGTGCCCTTATGGCAAGCTTCCCTGCAACCGGGGACACTTTTCCCATTTCTATTTTAACTTCCTCATCATAACAACTGATCATATTTGGCTTTTTTGTATTTGCAGCATCCGGATGCTTGATCATATTGAACATAAATTCGCTAACACCTATGCTTTTCCGGTAATATGAAGCCACCTTGGAATGTCCGTATACTATCGGTGTAAACATCTCCAGCACACGCTGGTCCATCAATGACTTAATGATGATCTCATAGCTGATCCCATTAATATCACCATGTGTTATTCCCACCCTGATCTTGTCATTTCTTCTCACGTTTTCTGGTGTAGTATTCATTATTTCGATCTTTAAAAGGGCAAAGATAAAACTTTAAGCAAAAAGATTGTTATTCCCGGGATATGTTCTTCATATAATCAAATAATAACCTGACCCCCATCCCAGTACCACCTGCTGTTCTGTAACTGTCTTTTTTATCCAGAAAAGCAGGTCCGGCAATATCGAGATGTATAAAAGGATAATCCGTAAATTTCTCCAGGAATTTACCTGCAGTTATCATGCCGGCATCAGCACCTCCTATATTTTTAATATCTGCTATCTTTGATTTAATCAATTCTCCATACTCATCCCAGAATGGGAATTCTGCAATCCGCTCATAAACCATGTTTCCACTTTCTTTTAACTTTTTCATCTCTTCTTCAGCCCTGGCTTGCATAGTTACAATCCCGTATTTACCAATTGCCCGGCTGGCCGCACCTGTCAATGTTGCAGCATTAAAAACAAGCCTGGGTTTATATTTCTGTGCATAACTCAGCGCATCTGCCAGGATCATCCTCCCTTCAGCATCAGTATTGATGATCTCTACAGTTAATCCGTTATGCATGAAAATAATATCCCCGGGTGCATATGCGTTACCGTCAAGCCGGTTATCCGTTGCCGGTATGAGTGCGACAGCATGCACCGGTAACTTCGCGCTTGCTATTGCATACAGAACCGTTGCCATGGCAGCTGCACCAGCCATATCACACTTCATGGTTTCCATGTAATTTCCAATCTTGATATTCAGCCCTCCTGTATCAAAAACCACACCTTTCCCAACAAAAACATAAGGTTTATCGTTAACCGGGTGCTCTGGCTTCCATTCCATTATTGTAAATGTCGGGGGGTCTATACTTCCTTTATTGACGGCCAGAATACCACCCATCTTCAGGGATTCGATTTTCTTTTTGTTAAGTACTTCTACTTTGGCACCGCATTCAACACCCAAATTTTTTATTTCTTCAGCCAACCTGAGGGAGTTCATGTATGATACAGGTTCATTCACCATGTCACGGCAACGATAAACAGCATCAATAACTATATTTAATTCATTTACTGTTGTTTCAGAAATGTTACCTGATACAACCATGATTTTTTCCAGGGAATTCTTTTCATCTTCTTCATGCTTCCTGTATTTCATAAACTGATAATTGCCAAGCATCATCCCCTCTGCAAAAGCTAAAATTCTATTTTCCGGTTTATCTGATGATTTGATGTATATTTTCCTGATCTTATATTCATTAATATATTTTATTAATTTATCTCCCGCTTTTCGCAGTTCCTCCAGAAGTTTGCTATTATCATCCTCCTCTTTTACTATTTGAATGAAAAGCCAATGATCATACCGGTTAATGGGGATAAGGGTATACTTTTCCGCATCATATTTTCCTTTAACAAATTCCGATTCTTCACTGGTCAATTTCAAAGCATCAATATTCTCAATGGCAGAAACCAAAAACACACTATTTGCTTTTTCAGGTAACCTGCGTGTTATTTCGATGAATTTCTTCATGTTATTCATTGTTTAAATTAAAATCTTCACAAAATTATGAAACTTACGTTATGTTTTATAGTGATCAGTGACCAGTGACCAGTGATCAGTGAAAAGTGGCCAGATGACAGATTGCTAACTGTCAGATAAAATCATCTAACTTCGACAGGATAATATCAGTAGCTCCTTTATGAAGTGAAATATAATCTGTGCAAATGCCGGAACTTTCGGCATAAGCATGAGGATCATCCAACAATTTATTAATAATTTCCTTAAACTGTGTCATTTTCGAAATACTGAAAGCACCTCCCATTTGTATTAATTCCCTTGCTTCCCTGAATTTTTGATAATTAGGTCCGAAAATAACAGGTTTACCGAATGTTACAGCTTCCAGGATATTGTGTATACCCACACCAAAACCTCCTCCGATGTATGCAATTTTTGCATAACGATACAATCCTGACAATAAGCCAATAGTATCAATGATCAGAATATTGGCATTCCCCGGATCATTATCTTCCATTTTTGTGCACCTTATAAAATTGCTTTTGATCTTAGCTTCAAGCTGCCTGATGCGTTCTTCATGAACTTCATGTGGCGCAATTATCAGCTTTAAATCACCTTCTGCCTTACGGTAATATTCTAATAAAATATCTTCATCCTTAGGCCATGTACTGCCTGCCAAAATGATCATTTTTTCTTTCCGGAACTTATCCATAAAGGGGATATCCTCCTTTTTACCGGCAATTGCAGCAACCCTGTCAAATCTTGTATCGCCGCTGATAATAACCTTATCAATACCGATCTTTTCCAGAAATTCCTTCGAATCCGTATACTGGACAAAAAATAACGATATCTTTTTCAGCATTTTCCTGAACCACCTGCCATACCATTTGAAAAAATGTTGACCAGGCCTGAAATTGGCAGATATTATAAAAACAGGAATTTTTCTTTTATGTAGCTGGCCTATAATATTAAACCAAAACTCGTACTTAACAAAAACTGCAAGCGTCGGGTTGGCCAGTTCAATAAATTTCCTTGCATTCCTTCGTGTATCGACTGGCAGATAAATAACACAGTCTGCAATTTTATAATTTTTTCTGATATTATATCCTGAGGGAGAAAAAAAAGTAAGCATGATCCTGAATTCAGGATGCTTTTTCTTAAATGCCTCTATGACAGGCCTGCCCTGTTCAAACTCTCCCAGTGAGGCACAATGAAACCAGGCAAGTTTGTCATCAGGGTTTATTGCTGAACTTAATCTGTTGAAAAGGTCTTTTCTTCCGGCAACCCAATGTCTGGCTTTTTTATTGAACAGGCTGGCAAACAGAATATAGTAATAATAAAAATATATGAATATGTTATACAACACTGGCATGACTCCTGACTGTTAATAAAAATAATAATCTGATGGTGTCCGTTTATACAAGGGAATAACCCAGCCTATTTTAAAGCCTGTAAGTATATCAAACCTAAGTTTGTCATCTTTTTCCCCGGTATCAAAATTAATATCTCTGCGGTTTTTGGTCCAGGCCTGGACAAATTCAAAACCAGCATAAAAATTGAAGATGCGGGTATTTCCCAGGAACAAATATCCGATAAACTCATTAATGGTCAATCCGCTTGACAGGCGATCATAACCTTTTGCATAATCACCATCCATCCATGGTACTGATTCCTGTTCCTGGACCTGGATGCGGATCCAGTGTTGCATGTAACCAACTCCTGCTCTAAAATAAATGCCTGAATTCGGATTGGGAGACAAGACCGGTATTACCTTTCCCACATATCCTGTAATGATATAACCCCTTTCAAATAAATCAAAAATGGCATACATCCCACCGATATTGATGAGATTGCCATCACTCGTTAATACATTTTTAAGTATTTCATCGCCACCTTTAACCTTACTTCCCCATAAATAGTTGAATTCAGTGCCTAATAACCAGTTTGACTTCAGTTTAATCTGAAAGCCAGCTCCAATATCCGAACTGTTCCCAAACCGGTCTGCCATATCACCGCCTGGAACCTGGTAGGCATAACAACCATAAAACATTGGGGTAAAAATCGAAGAGTCCTTTATATTAACCTGTGAGAAGGTATTAAAAGAAGTGAAAAGCAAGATCAAGAAAAACCCCTTTTTCAAACCGTTCATTTTTTTCATAGCAAATAAATGCAAAGATATACAAATCCGTATTTACTGTTTCCTCACTAAAGTGTTTTTGTTATAGATATGTTTGAAAACAAAATAAAGCAGTAATCAATAACAGAAATTGAATAAAGAACAGGTAATTATGTAAAACTGGAATTACATACATTTTTATTAATATCCGGACTTTTATGCTATGCTTTAAGCCTAATTATCTGATCATGTTAATCCCCATTTATTTTCAAAAACTTTTTCATGATAATTATATTATGTGGAGTATTGATGCGCAATATTCAATAGAATTTGCACCAATTTTAACAATTGGTGTATTTTCTGTAATTAGCAAATATAAAAAGAGATATCTGGTTAATACTTTGTCTGCAATTGTTCTTATTGGAACTTTAATTTCAACAATCAGAACTATGGATAACACAGTTGTCTATACAAATAAATCTAAAATCAGAATATATCAGCCTCGACACTACAAAAGAAACTATAACGTAATGAAAAAAATTATGAATTCCAAAAAATGGCAGAAGTTTTTTAAAAATGAAGATCTGATAATATTTAAAATATATATAAGTCATACAACTTTATTCTTCTTTGTTTTTTTTACATATAAATATCCCTAATTTTGCAAAGTTGTTATCAGCATGTATCATATAAATTATTTTATGATGAAAAAAATTCAAATGGTTGATCTGCATAGTCAATACCTCAAGATCAAAAATGAGATAGATAACGCAATCCAGCAAGTCATTGATTCCTGTGCATTCATTAACGGGCCTGCAGTGAAAGACTTCCAGAAAGACCTTGAAGAATATCTTGGAATAAAGCATGTCATCCCCTGCGCAAATGGTACCGATGCCCTGATGATTTCAATGATTGCACTTGGACTGAAACCCGGAGATGAAGTGATCACGGCTTCCTTCACCTTTATTGCTACAGCAGAAGTGATAGCTGTTCTTGGTTTGACACCCATATTAGTGGATATAAATCCGGATACATTTAATCTTGATCCGGAAGCAATCGAAAAAGCCATCACATCCAGAACAAAAGCCATTGTCCCTGTTCATTTATTCGGCCAGTGCGCGGACATGGAACGTATTCTCGACATTGCCAAAAAGCATAACCTTTATGTAATTGAGGATGCCTGCCAGGCCATAGGAGCTGAATATCTGTTTGAAGATAATATGAGAAAAAAAGCGGGAACCATGGGAGATATCGGCTGTGTGTCATTTTTCCCATCAAAAAATCTGGGATGTTACGGTGACGGTGGGGCAATTTTTACAAATGATAACCAGCTTGCCGAAAATCTTCGTGCTATCGTCAATCATGGAATGAAAGTGCGATACTACCATGAAATGGTTGGTGTTAACTCCAGGCTTGACAGCATTCAGGCAGCAATTCTGAGAGTTAAACTAAAATATCTTGATGATTATGCCAGAGAAAGGAACCTGGCCGCCGACTATTATGATAATGCTTTCAATAATCATCCGAAACTTAAAACACCGGTCAGGTCTGCCAACTCCACTCATGTATTTCATCAATATACACTTGTTACTAAAAACCTGGACAGGAATGGATTGCTTGAGTATTTGAAAGAAAAAGACATTCCTGCTGCAATATATTATCCTGTGCCCTTACATTTACAAAAAGCATATTTTAACCAGCGATACAAAGAAGGGGATCTGCCTGTGACGGAAGAACTGGCAAAAAGGGTCATCTCCCTGCCAATGAGTACAGAACTTGATGATGAGCAGCTTGAATATATTACCAGTTCAATTCTGGAATATGCAAATAAATAATCGACAGTCAACAATCGACAGTAGACAGCAAATTTTGGAAACCGGATTTACTTCTTTCTAACCCTTAAATCAAACAAGATGAAGATCCTTGTAACCGGCGGAACAGGCTATATCGGTTCACATACAGTTGTTGCACTTCAAAATGAAGGCTTTGACGTAGTTATAATTGACAACCTTTGCAATTCCGAAAGGAAAGTTGTTGATTCGATCGCGCAAATAACAGGAAAGAAACCCATCTTCGAAGAAATTGACCTTGTTGACAGGAAAAAAACTCTTGAGTGCCTGAAAAAGCATAAAGACATTGTTGGGGTAATCCACTTTGCTGCACTAAAAGCTGTTGGAGAATCTGTTAAGAAACCTTTGTTTTACTACCGTAACAATATTTACTCACTGATCAACTTGCTTGAAGCCATGCAGTCTAACGCTATCGATAATATTGTTTTCTCATCATCCTGTACGGTTTACGGGCAACCCGACCAGTTACCGGTGAAGGAAGATTCTCCTTTAAAAAAAGCCAAATCCCCATACGGAAATACGAAAAAAATGTCTGAGGATATCATCATTGATACATCCGAAGTGACAAGCCTGAAATGTATCTCACTGAGATATTTTAATCCGATAGGAGCTCATAAATCAGCATTGATTGGTGAATTACCCATTGGTATACCTGATAATCTTGTTCCTTACATTACCCAAGCCGCCATTGGCAAAAGGAAATACGTCAGGGTATTCGGTAATGACTACAATACGCATGATGGAACAGCCATTCGTGATTATATCCATATCACAGACCTTGCAAAAGCACACGTTATTGCAATCAACAGATTATTAAGCAAAACAAACAAAAAACAATTCGAGATATTCAATCTTGGTACAGGCCGGGGTAATACCGTTCTGGAAGTGATAGAATCTTTTGAAAAAGTATCCGGATTAAAATTGAATTATAAATTCGTTGATAGAAGGAAAGGAGATATAGAGAAGGTTTGGGCAGATACATCTTTTGCAAACAGGGAACTTGGGTGGAAAGCAGAAAAAGGACTGGATGAGATGATGATATCAGCCTGGAACTGGGAGAAAGCCCTTGCACAAAAAGCTGACTAAATATATATATTATGCAAAAAGTATTGATTACCGGCGGAGCCGGCTTCATCGGATCACATGTTGTACGGTGGTTTGTAAACAAATATCCCAAATACCAGATCATCAACCTTGACAAGCTGACCTATGCAGGCAACCTCGAAAACCTACGGGATATTGAAAATAAATCCAATTATACATTCATAAAGGGAGATATCAATGATGAATCATTTATTTTGAAATTATTTGAACAATACAGTTTTGACGGTGTAATCCACCTTGCCGCAGAGTCTCATGTTGACAGATCAATAGCAAATCCCACTGAATTCATATATACCAATATCATAGGTACGGTCAACCTGTTGAATGCAGCCAGGTATTTCTGGAAAGATAATTTCGGAAACAAAATATTTTATCACATTTCCACAGATGAAGTTTACGGTTCGTTAGGCAAGACCGGATATTTCAAAGAGACCACCTCTTATGATCCCAGAAGTCCCTATTCTGCTTCCAAAGCCAGTTCCGACCATTTGGCCAGGGCTTATCATCATACTTTTATTTTACCTGTAGTGATTTCAAACTGCTCAAATAATTATGGTTCATACCAGTTCCCTGAAAAATTGATCCCTTTGGCAATCAACAATATTAAAAATCAAAAAGAGATCCCTGTTTATGGCAAGGGTGAAAATGTGAGGGATTGGCTGTTTGTCGAAGATCATGCTCACGCAATTGACCTTATTTTTCATAAAGGGAAAGCGGGTGAAACATACAATATAGGAGGCAACAACGAATGGCGTAATATTGACCTGATAAACCTTTTATGTGAGATCATGGATATTAAGCTTGGCAAGACACCTGGAACCTCAGCCAGGTTGATCACCTTTGTAAAAGATCGTGCCGGCCACGATCTGCGGTACGCCATCGATTCCTCCAAAATACAAAAAGAACTGGGATGGAAACCTTCAATTCAATTCAGGAAAGGACTTGAGAAAACCGTTGATTGGTATCTCTCCAACGAAGACTGGTTAAATAATATCACTTCCGGGGAATACCAGAATTACTATGATAATCAGTATGTAAAGAGGTAATTAACTGGTAGCTTATTTCAATTCCTTCACTTGCGCACTATAAGCATTAATATCTTTCCTGACCTTTTTAACCATTCCTTGCAACACTGTTCCCGGTCCTACCTCAATGATCTCATTTGCACCATCAGCGATCATATTATTAGAGGTTTGTGTCCAACGAACCGGTGATGTTAACTGAGCGACAAGGTTTTTCTTTATGATTTCCGGATCTGTTACTGACTGACCAGTGACATTTTGATAAATCGGGCAGATACTATAGTTGAATCTGGTACTATTAATAGCTTTAGCCAGTTCATTGGCAGCAGGTTCCATCAGAGGGGAATGGAAAGCACCGCCGACTTTCAACAGCACAACACGTCTGGCTCCTATCTCCCTGAATTTCTCACAGGCAAGCTCCACCCCTTTTACACTACCTGAAATCACCAATTGTCCCGGACTGTTATAATTGGCTGGAACAACAACTTCATCAATATATTTCAAGGTTTTTTCAACAACTTCATCTTCAAGGCCTAAAACAGCAGCCATTGTGGAAGGTTCCATCTCACATGCTTTTTGCATGGCAAGGGCACGTTTTGAAACAAGGCGTAATCCATCCTCAAAGGAAAATGTTTTATTGGCAACGAGAGCAGAAAATTCCCCTAATGAATGACCCGCCACCATATCAGGTTTAAAATCATCTCCTAAAACCTTCGCTAATATAACCGAATGAAGAAATATTGCAGGTTGAGTTACTTTAGTCTGCCTAAGGTCTTCATCTGTTCCATCAAACATGATATCCGTAATCCTGAATTTCAGAATATTGTTGGCTTTCTCAAAAAGATCTCTTGCTTCTGCAGACTTCTCGTACAGGTCTTTTCCCATACCCACAAACTGTGCACCCTGTCCCGGAAAAACATACGCTCTCATATTTCCTGATTAATTATGAATAATAAAATTTAAGAAAAAGGCAAAATTAGAAATATATTAGAAAAGTCAAGTGATAAAATTTACAGAATAATCTTAATGTAATTTTGAACCGATAAGATGGATGAACTCGGCTCTTGTTTCTTCTCGTTTAAAAGCACCTGTAAAATCAGATGTTGTTGTAACGGAATTTTGTTTCTGTACTCCCCTCATTACCATACATAAATGTTTGGCTTCAATCACAACTGCCACACCAAGTGGATTCAATGTTTTTTGAATAGTTTCCTTAATTTGAGTTGTAAGCCGTTCCTGGACCTGTAATCTGCGGGAATATGCTTCCACAACCCGTGCTATCTTACTAAGGCCGGTAATATAACCATCCGGAATATAGGCAACATGTGCTTTGCCAATAAAAGGGATTATGTGATGTTCACATAACGAAAAAATCTCAATATCTTTAACGATCACCATTTCCCGGTAATCTTCTTTAAACTTGGCAGAATTGATGATATCTTCAGGATTGATATCATATCCATGTGTTAGAAATTGCATGGCTTTAGCCACCCTGGATGGTGTTTTCAAAAGTCCTTCTCTTAATGGATCTTCACCAATAAGCTTTAATACTTCTTTGTAATGAGATGCTAAATGTTTGATCTTTTCAGGGTCGAACCTTTCAATCCTTTCATAATCAAACATTCCATTTTCACCGTTCACTTTATAAAACATAACCTTGAACTTTAAATCAATTTCAGTAAAGCGGGTTCGAAATTACAATTAAATATTGGTATAACCGATATTAAAATCAATCAGGATTTTAAGCTGGAGGATTTTTGTTTCTTGCTTAAATAGACGACCGATATTATTTCAAAAGATGTAAATGCCATATACAGAATAAAATATAATACAATAAAATTAGTTGCATCGTCTCTGTTTATCAAGGCATATACTACCATAATCACTAAGTAGAAGAAAAATTTCACGAAAGTGGTCAACATAAAATACGCAATGAATTTCCGTGGTTTATTTTGCAGTACTTTGACAAGAATGTAATATACCAGATAGGTAACAGAAAAGAACAAAACCATAAGAAAAGGAAAAGTCGGGGTATAATACCAGACAGGTAGTAAATAATAAACTACTACAGCAATGATTGCAATAATCACTGTATAAATAATCAGGTTTTTTAAAAATCCGGAAAGACGTCTATTCATCCTTTAATTTATTTTTTCAGGAAATCCTTAATGACATAATAAATCGACAGGATAACTGAAATTACAGTAAAAACAACTGTAAATACAGGAAATTTCATTTCCAGGTGTTCATCCAATTTAATTCCTCCATAAACCCCAAGCAAAATAATAACCAGCATTTGAAATGCTATGCTGGAATATTTTGCATAACTCTTAAGTGGATTTTTCTTTGATGGGATCATTTTTCACTAACGGTTTAATCTCCTTCAAACCCGGGTCACTCATATTACAGGTTCCTGAAAATTTAGCGCCAGGTTCAATTGCCAATTTATTTGTTGCTATTTCCCCTGAAAACTTAGATGAAGATTTTAATTCGAGTAGTTCGGCCACATTTATCTTAACCTTAATGCTACCAGATATTACTGCATTCTGGCATGTTATTTCACCTTCAACATTTCCTGAGGCTCCGATCACTATCTTACCTTTCGATTCAATTGTTCCGATCAACGTTCCGTCAATTCTAAAATCACCATTCGATTTAATATCTCCCTTAATCACGGTTCCAGAGCCAAGCTGGTTTATTGACTGAGATTCGGGAATATTGTTCTTTGCCATATTTGAGGGTTTTTATAATTAAATAATCAGTTTTACGATCTTATAAAATAAAAGTTGATGAAAATAAACACAAAAACGTCTAATTTCCTTTCAAGTACTCTTTCATAAAAAATAGCTTATACAATTCAATATTCTTATCCTTGTAAAAAACAGGATAGTTATCTGTTGATATAATAAATTGATCGTAATTCCCTTTGGCCACATCTGAAAACACATAAAGGTTATCCTTAATTGAATTATAATAGTGCAACGCCATTGCAGCATTTTTGAAATTGCCAACTGTGATCAAATACTGATTATTATTTAACAATAAACTATTGATCGTAAGTTCTGTTATGCGATAATACTTCTTATTGAAATCAGAGATCTTAACCTTGGTTGGATTAAGCTTTACAGCTTGTCTCTTGACTATCAACATATAGAGGTGTATTGCTTTAGAATCATAGGTAAAAGGAAATACTATAACCGAATCTTTTTTTGCTTGTTGCTGGCCATCAGCAAATTCGGGATGTTCGTCCATAATATAATCAAGAATATTTTGTGCCATTGGCTGTACTTCACTCTGTGGATAAGATTTTACAATATGCCGTAACGCTACCACCAGTGAATCAATAACATCGAGCTTTCCAACAGATATGGCTTTCAGGTACTCAAATTTGGGAATGAGGCTCGCCGTATCTCCATAAACATCCAATGCCAGGGCACTATTATCAATAACAGTAAAATAGTTACCATTGATAAAGGCATCATATGTTTCATCATATAGTCGTGCAAGTTGGTTCTCTTTCTCCTGTATCTCGAGATAATAATCAGGATCCTCAATGATCTTAGCATAATCACTATCCGGATACCTTGTAATAATCAATGTCTTATAAAAATCTACCTTTTCCTGATTATTCATTTCTATAAATAACCTGTAAAGCTGATAATATGTTTTTAGCTGGTATTGATTATCAGGATACCTTTCAAGTAATGTTTCATAAGATGCAATTGATTTCTCCGGATCATTTAATCCTTCCCTGTATATCAAGCCAAGGTTGTAATATGCATTGATAATTTTTTCGTTGGAAACTTTTAGCTGTTCCTCAGTTATTGGAATATCCTTCAGATAATATTCTTTATTATGAGGGTCGATGGAAAGTAATCCGATACTGTCCCCAGCAAGAGAATCTAAAGAAATTTCAGCGATCTTATCCGGTTCAAAAGTAATAATTTGCTTGTTCTTCAAACGCCAAAGATCTTCCAGTTTTCGTTTACCCCATTTCGAAATAAATTCCGAATAACCATGGCTCAAAGTAGAAGGATTGTAAAAATACCACTTCCCCTCTCCAGGCAATCCAAAAGGTGATCCCCGGCCTCCCTTGTCGCCAAATTCAAGGGACTGCTGGGCAAGCAATTCCTGTTCGGCTTTTTTTCTGTCTTCTTCAATAACTTTTTCAATAATACGTTCAATAAGTGCATCTCTTTCATCTTCCGGCATTAGTGCAACCATCTGAAGGCTGTCTTCCAATTGTATGTCTTTCAAATTAGTAACAAGGTCAGACAATTTTTCTGTTTTAAGTTTTATCTCCTTATAATTTGGATAATCCTCCGGCAGAAATTGTATTGTGGTATCATAGTATGCTTGTGCAAGTTCATATTCAGGCATTGCAAAATAAATATCAGCCAGTTTAAGTGCTGAAGTGGCTTTCTGATAATTATTGGAAACACTTGTCTGTACAGATTTCTTCAGGTAATGAATAGCAAGGGTGTCATCATTTTCTTTTAAAGTAATTTCTGCTAATGCATAATATATTTGATCTTTAAATTCCTCATTTTTTTCATCCTTGAGCATTTTGTTGAGTATTTTGATAATCCCTTCTTTATCACCTGTTCCGCTTACATAGGATGTTGCCAGATTTATTTTTGCATTGAAAGCCATTTCATATTGGGGGTTTCGCCTGATGACCTGAGCATAAAGTTCCGATGCATCCTCGTAGTCACCTTCCAATTGATAGATCTGGGCAAGGATAAATTTTAACCGGGTTTTAAGTTGCTTTTTATTATTCCTTTGGATACTGGCATACAGATGATCAATGGCATAATAGTATTTCCCCTGCTTGATATAAAAGTCTGCATAAATCAGTGGATATTCCCTGTATGCCTTTCCTGAAATGTTTTTTTCATCAAGATCTTTTTTGATTAGGGTTAACAGCGGTTCTGATTTTTCAAACTCTTCCAGCTGATTATAGGTTCTGGCAAGCCAAAGCATAGCATCGTACTTAATAGCATTATATTCATATTCCCGCATCACATAATTGAAAGAGCGTCGGGCACTGTAATAATCCTGCTTATAGAAGTATGCTTTGCCCAATAAAATATATGCATCATCAACCCATTTCACATATTCTTTCCCGCCAAATTCCATCGAATGGCGTAAGATCGTTTTTGAGCCCTTTTCTATTGCCCTGTCCAATAAGGGTGCAATACTCTGGGCACTTCCCTTTGAGCCATAATTGAATACCGGCAGAACCTTGTTATAATTATCCTTTGCAAGATTTTCCAGTTCCTCTTCCGCTTCAAGCAACGCTTCCTTACCATTCCAATATACATTGTAATGTGCAGTAACGTTATGGTATACCCTTCTGATAAAAGTGTTTTTCTTGGTTGAACAGGCCGTCAGGGCTGTTAAAACCAGGAGGGTAACCACTATGTTAAATATCCTATATAGAAATTTACTGATCAATTGATTCTTAATCGTGCTTTTGTATAACTCTTATTTGAGAAAATTATTTTATACCTGAATAATTCGCTGCAAATATAATCATTTGAACGTTAACAAAATAATGAAAGCTCCGGAAAGATAATCATAAGTAAGTATAAAAATTACGATATTTGCATGTACAATTTCCAAGACTTTTCTATGTCGAACTCTCAAAAAAAGAAAAAATGGTATTACCGGTTAAGGGATAAATACCGACTTGTGATCATGAACGAAGATACTTATGAAGAAAAATTCTCGTTCAGCTTATCACGAATAAATGTCTTCGTAGCATTATCAACAACAGTGATTGTATTGATCGTGCTCACAATATTTATCATTGCATTTACTCCTTTGCGAGAATATATCCCAGGATATATGGACCCTACCCTGCCAGCTAAGGTATACAGCCTTAACCTCAAAGCTGATTCTCTTGAAAACGACTTACGCCTGAAGAATATGTATCTGCAAAACATCAGGAATATAATTGAAGGCAGGGAAATTGTCGAGAAACCTTCTCCTGAAACTGTTGAAGAGGTCAATTATGATACAATTACCTTGAAAATATCCAGGGAAGACTCTATTCTCAGAGCTGAATTTGAAAGTCAAACAAAATATAATCTTTACCTTAACGGGAATAATGAACTATACAGAAACAATATTGAGATAGCCCGTCAGCCTTTTTTTACACCACTTAAAGGGATCATCACAAATCAGTTTAATCTTGCCAATGGTCATTACGGGGTTGACATTGTAGCCAAAAGCAATGAAGCTATCAAAGCAGTGATGGACGGAACTATTATTTTTGCAGACTGGACGCTGAAAACAGGTTATGTTATCGGAATTCAACATCTGGGCAATTTCATCTCTATATATAAACATAATGCAATATTGCTTAAAAAACAGGGTAATTTCGTCAAGGCAGGAGATCCCATTGCCATCATAGGCGATTCCGGTGAACTATCGACAGGTCCTCATCTTCATTTTGAACTTTGGTATAATGGTACTCCGGTTAACCCGGAAGAATACATGTCTTTTTAGAAAAGAATGGAACAATCCAAAAGAAATATTGCTATTCTTGGTTCGACAGGCTCAATAGGCTGTCAAACCCTTGATCTTATCGAGCATTATCCAGAGCATTTTCAGGTTGAAGTGATTACTGCCAATAAAAATGCAGACTTATTAATCAATCAGGCTAAAAAGTTCAAACCCAACATCGTAGTCATTGCAGATGATAGCAATTATCATAAAGTCAAGAATATACTTGAACCGGAAGGAATAAAAGTATTTGCAGGTGAGGAATCGATTTCCCAGATCGTTGAACTGGATTCAATTGATCTCATTATAAATGCACTGGTCGGATATTCAGGGTTTAAGCCAACTATCCAGGCTATTAAAAAAGGTAAGTCAATAGCCTTAGCCAACAAAGAAACATTGGTCATAGGAGGTGAACTGATCACACAAATGGCCAAAGATAACAATGTAAGGATCTTGCCTGTTGATTCTGAACATTCTGCTATTTTCCAGTGCTTAGTTGGTGAATACAATAATCCGGTTGAGAAGATTTACCTTACAGCTTCAGGTGGTCCTTTTCGCGGAAAAGACAAGGAATTTTTATCTACGGCCACCAAAGAAAAGGCTTTAATACACCCTAACTGGAAAATGGGCAGGAAAATCACTATCGACTCAGCCACACTGATGAATAAAGGCTTAGAGGTCATCGAGGCTAAATGGTTATTCGGACTGGAGTGTGATCAAATTGAAGTTATCATTCATCCCCAGTCAATTATACATTCCATAGTCCAGTTTTGTGATGGTTCTATGAAAGCACAGATGAGCCTGCCCGATATGAGAGGGCCCATACTTTATGCTCTTTTTTATCCTAACAGAATAAAATCACAACTGCCGCGTTTTGACTTTTTGGATTATCCTAATCTTACTTTTGAACCCCCTGATTTAAAAAATTTTCGTAATCTTGCACTTGCTTATGAAGCATTGAAAAAAGGAGGGAATATTCCATGTGCACTAAACGCAGCTAATGAGATTGTTGTGGATGCTTTCCTCAATGACAGGATTGGATTCCTTGAAATGTCCGATGTTATCGAAAAAAGTATAGAAAACATACCATATATTAAAAACCCCTGTTACGAAGATTACATATCAACAGATAAGGAAATCAGGATCAGGACAAAAACCCATATCAGGAACTAACGATGGAGATTCTTATTAAAATAATGCAATTATTGTTAAGCTTGTCCATACTCGTGATATTTCATGAGACAGGACATTTTATTGCTGCAAAAATTTTCAAGACAAGGGTTGAAAAATTCTATCTGTTTTTTAATCCATGGTTCTCTATTTTTAAATTCAAATACAAAGGCACTATATACGGTTTAGGCTGGCTGCCACTCGGAGGGTATGTAAAAATATCCGGGATGATCGATGAATCCCTTGATAAAGCCCAAATGAGAAAACCTCCCCAACCATGGGAATTCAGGGCAAAACCCGCATGGCAAAGGCTGATTATTATGCTCGGAGGAGTGACAGTTAATATTCTGCTGGCCATGGGCATTTATATAGTCATGCTATTCATCTGGGGAGAACAATACCTTCCAACTTCAGAAGTTAACAAGTACGGCATTGTAGTTGATTCCCTGGCAACGGATATGGGATTAAGGGATGGTGACCAGATCATTTCCATCGATAATAAGATTGTTGAAGACTTTCAAAAAATACCTCTGACCATCATCCTGAATGAAGCTAAAACCATTGAAATCATCAGAGACGGCCAGCCAGAGATTATTTATATTCCCGATGGGTTTTTAGCCAAACTGGTTAAACACCGAAATCCCAATTTCATTACAATACGTTTCCCATATGAAGTTGGAGCTTTCACTGAGAATTCGCGTGCCAAAGAAGCAGGGTTATTATTGGATGACCATGTTATTGGACTGAACAATCGACCCTTGTATTATTTTAATGATTATATTGAAGAGATCCCAAAACATAAAAATGAGGAAATTCTATTAACCGTAGTCAGGAAGAAAGACACCCTGGATTTCCCTGTAACGGTACCGGATGAAGGAAAAATTGGGGTTTATCCTAAAAGCCCGGATAATTATTTCTCCTTCAGGGAAAAAAGCTATAATCTTCTGCAGGCTTTCCCTGCCGGAATAGTCAAGGCTTTTAATGGAATTGACAACTATATCAAACAACTTAAATTGATCTTCTCTCCCAAAGTCAGGGCATATGAATCTATCGGCGGATTCATCACTATTGGAAGTATTTTCCCATCTACATGGGACTGGGAGAATTTCTGGAGGCTCACAGCATTTCTCTCCATAATGCTGGCAATACTCAATTTGCTCCCCATTCCGGCTCTCGATGGCGGACATGTAATATTTCTTCTTTATGAAATCATTGCCCGCAGAAGACCTAATGAGAAATTCATAGAAAATGCTCAAATCGTGGGTATGATCATTCTTTTTGCACTTCTGATCTTTGCCAATGGAAATGATATCATAAAACTTTTTCATTAATAAGTATTATTTATTAACTATATACTGTTGAATAAAAGGCAAACACACAAAACCAAACAATAAACAAATATTTCTTTTTATACATCTTCCACTTTATCCCTTAGTGATCTAAATCCTTCACCCAGAATCTCGTTTGCATTGACCACAACAAGAAATGCCATTGGATCCACCTGGTGTATATAGTCTTGAATAATAGCCATTTCCCGTCTGTTCAGCACTGTATATATTATGGTCTTTTCAGAATTATCATACATCCCTTTACCATTAATAAATGTTCCTCCCCTGTTGAGATCCCCGATGATCTTATCCCTGATAAGCTGATGCTTTTCTGAAACGATAAATAGTGTCTTATCATAGGATAGACCTTGTAATACAAGATCAACAACCCTTCCGGTAACATAAATGGAAATAAGGGAATACAACGGAATTTTCCAGTCCCGGAAAACAATAAGGCCGAATAAAACAATCACGGAATCCACAAGGATCATCAATTGCCCTAATGGTAATTTTGTGTATTTTGATAAGATCATGGCAATTATATCCGAACCTCCGGATGTTGCCTTTGCCTTAAATATCAGGCCTAATCCCAGTCCAATAAAAACACCGCCAAAAATCGATGATAGTAATATATCATTTTCTATCAGAGGTGTTTCACCGTATAGATAAGTCAGGAAATCCACCCAGAATGCCGTAAATACAAATCCCAGTACTGTTTTTATGCC
The DNA here is from genome assembly GCA_030606625.1 of Bacteroidales bacterium. Lineage (GTDB taxonomy): Bacteria > Bacteroidota > Bacteroidia > Bacteroidales > B18-G4 > JAUWGC01. The sequence goes on from JAUWGC010000031.1 coordinate 19,119, forward strand.
AAACCTCGGCCCGAGTATTTTAATACCCAACAGGGTTAATGGAATATCAAAGCACAGGGCTGTGAGGCCTATAGGGAATCCAAATAAATTGTGTATGACGATAGCAATACCGTATACTCCTCCTGGCACAATCCTGTGAGGTGCAATAAACAAAACAAATCCTGCTGCCATGATAAATGCACCAATGGTGATAAAGCTATAGGACATGAACCATTTTCTGGAAAACAATTTCTCATACTGTATAAAAGCCATAACTTCAAATTATTAAAATGTTCAACAATCGAAAAAGCGTGCAAAAGTAAAAAAGTATTATTTCTATTTCACAATTTCACTCACAATTTTCCACTTTTCTATGCACAAATGTTCAATTAAATTGAAATTATCAAATAAGAACACAATAGATTTGGTTATTTTTACATTAATTCATTACCATGCAATTGATCAGCAAATTGAAACCTTTTAGTAATTGTATTTTTTTTATAATCTTCATGCTCCCGTGCTTCATCCAGGCACAGGATTTTAACAATTTGCGAACTCTGGAATTTCATATTGACTCCGATACAATTCATATTGATTCCTTGAGCATTATTCCCAACACCGTGATAATTGCCGACAGCACAGGTAATATTTTAAATAATAATCAATATTCAGTCGATTTTGCAAAATCATTAATCATTATCTCTTCTGATCATTATAATAATCTGGC
>JAUWGC010000178.1 GCA_030606625.1 Bacteroidales bacterium
TGGCAGATAGATGATTCAAAATAAGTATGAATTACCGAGGCAACAGTAAGTTCTGTAATTATAGTGCTATCGCATCCAAAAGTTGAGAGTTCGTAATCATAGAATGTACCACTCTGAGACTGCCATGCTCCACCGGCCCAAATAGAATCACCTGTACAAATACTTATTGGTATAATAATCTCAAATGTATCGTTCACAGAAAGCTGTGTAAACACAATACTGTCGCATCCTGATACGGAAGTGAAAGCATCATAATATGCCCCTGGCTCTGATTGCCAGTCCCCCTGTATAAATATTGAGTCGCCATTGCAAATAGCTGTTTCAATAAAAATTCTGAATGTATCCAATACGCTAAGATTTGTAATAATTATACTGTCACAATCAAAAACTGAACTAAGTGTATCATAGTATGTCCCCGGATCACTTTGAAATTCACCTCCTAAAAAAACAGTCTGTCCCTGGCATATAATTGTATCGATCGGGGTATAAGTAACAGGATTAACGGAGATCATGACGGAATCCCTGTTCGTACAACCAATATCGCTGGATACTTCAATCCAGAAAATGCCTGATGTATCTATTGTTATACTTTGAGTAGTATCACCGTTCTGCCATAAATAACTGGCATAACCTGTTCCGGCATCAATGGTAATACTATTACCCATGCAAAATGAAGTGTCATTACCCAGGTGAACTTGTGGTTTTTCATATACGATCACGATATGACTTACATTACCAATATGGCCTTCGAAAAAAGCGGTGAGGGTTACATTAAACAGACCGGTAGTTGAAAAAGAATGGACGGGATTGAAAAGTGTAGAATAATTATTGGGGCCTGAAGCGATATCTCCAAAGTTCCATGATACCGAATCGGGGATTTGGGAACAGTTTTGATAAAACTGTGTTTCATCACCGTAGCATGGGATGTCATTATAGAATTCAGCATTCAAATTAAAAAAGGATTGAATAAAAGGGGGAAGTCCCCAATGTGATATTCTTCCTAAAAGGAAAACAGCATTTTGCTGGTAATTACAATTTGGCCCATAGGTGTTCGGATCATTAATTATTCCTAAATAAGTATATTCACTTTGTGCAACATACAACCGGTTATCAGGGCCAAGCTGAAGTGAGCCAAAGAGGTCCGTATATGATGCTATTTCGATTCTCGAATCCAGAATTTCACCGGGAGAGGATAAGCTGATATCGTATTGATAAATTTTGGTGTCCCAGCCTGACCAACTCCAGTTAGTTACATATAGTAGTTTACTATTTGGCGAAAATCCAACACCATAAGGAAAAGGAGCATCGGAAAATCTGTCATCTCTTATCTGATTACTGACCTGGCCTGTTGAATTGTCAAAATCAAATATCAGTAAGGTTTGTAATGTATTATTTGCCATTACAAGCTTTGTGCCATCAGGAGTAACTTTCAGGTACCCTTTTGAATTAACCATAAGGTCTCCGATTGTATCACCAACATTACTTATTACCGGATCTGAAGTAATACCCAATTCATGTACTAAATATGCATAAAATGAATTGCTGTTCCATAAATGGGTTATTACCCAGGTTGCATTTTCGGTTCTATGTCCGATAGCAGTTACTTTTTCGCATGTTGGCGTAACAAGCAGAATGTTTTTTCTATTATAGATGACATCTCCCAAACCATCATTTAATGACATATCTACAATCGAATATCTAAGTCCGTATTCAAGATCATTTTCTTCTGCATCAACAGTAAACAGATAATATAAACTATCATTGGCCGGATTAGGAACAATGATTGCCGATTGTGTACTTGAATAGTTTCCCATTAAGCCTTCGCCATTTGGCATCACAGAATGGGTTTTGTCCCATACCGTGGAACCATCAGAATAGAACAGCAGTTCGCCATTTGAAGATGATATTGCTGAACATCCTTCCAATGTATTTATTTGACCGTCATATAATGCAACCGGTGCTCCATTGGAAAAATTAATTCCTGCATTTTCCCCAAAATACCAGTAGTTTGCCTGGTTTTGAGATCGGGCAATTAATACAATAAGCAATGCAGTAATTAGCAATATGTATCTTTTCAATTTCACACAGATCTTTTTCTATTGAAAATTTTCAATTATCTTATAAAAATAGCTAAATTTTCAAAAAATGTCGATATTTGGTCAGGCTAATTAGTATAATACTTCAAGCCTTTTCATCAAAGATTGTGAAATGTGAAAGGTGAAAAGTGAAATGTGAAAAGTGAAATGAATTTGGTGCCTACCTGAGCAACATCATCTTTCCACTGCCAACCTGATCATCTGCCTGAATCCTGAAATAATATATCCCTGCAGGTAGTTCTTCTGCGTTCCACTGAACCTGTTGTGGTCCTTTTGGTTGGTCCTGAATGATTTCATCAACTTGTTGACCCTGTGAGTTGAAGATTCGTATGATGACGGAAGAAGGCTTTAAGAGGGTATATGAAAGGGTTGTGGTGGAGGTGAAGGGGTTGGGGGATACTGAAAAGTCATCATTTACAAATAAATCTTTCAATGATACTGTTTCGCAAGCTTCTTCGACCTCATCCTTGCTATTACATCCTGTTGCGTTATCATGGAAGTCAATGCCACCATTCGGACTGGACAAGTAATCACATATACATTGGACTTCACAAAATGATAAGAAATTGTTAAGAAAAATGGATAAGTTATCAATTGAGGAGGCATTTAAACTATCCAATCCTGATAAACTGATCAAAACATCATTTTTCCTAATCTTAAGGTCTCCTCCGATGGAAGTCACATTTTCCAAACCAATTAAACTGGTTAAGCTATTGTTTCCCACAATCCTAATATCTCCCCCAATAGAAATCAAATTTTCAAGCCCTGTCAAACTTGTTAGGACGTCGTTCCACTGAATCTCAAGGTATTCCCCGACGGAAATCAAATTATTTGTTCCCGCTAAACTTGTCAGGGCGTGATTGTAACCAATCGAACAGTATTCCCCGATGGAGGTTAAATTGTCTAATCCCGATAAATTGGTCAGAGCGTCGTTTACATTAATTAAAAGATTTCTCTCGATAAAAGTCACGTTTTCCAATCCTGATAGATTAATTAAGGATTTGTTGGCATGAATAACAACAGTACCTCCGATCAGATT
>JAUWGC010000069.1 GCA_030606625.1 Bacteroidales bacterium
CGTTCGATGTTTGAGGTTCAAGGTTGAGCTTTAGCGAAATCCCGAAACTTCAAGGTTAGGAAAATGTTATCCATACGGACTCCTTCCAGTCGTTGATAGTTATTAATTGTTATTCATAGTTATTTGTTGTTTATTATGTTATATTAATGTAAAATTAGTTAATTATTTTAAATTTTCTTTATCTTTAAACATCTTTAATCAATCAGTACAAAATGTTATATCAACTTCTCCTGGAAAATATTTTATTCATCGATATCGAGACTGTTCCAATATGCAGTGATTATAAGGAACTTCCTGAACATTTCAGGAAGTTATGGGACAAAAAAGCAAAATTCCTGAAAAAAAATGATGAGGATACTCCTGAAATTTTGTTTGAAAGAGCCGGAATATATGCAGAATTCGGAAAGATCATCTGCATCTCATTCGGGTATTTTACGAATAACGAGTTTAGGATCAAATCCTTATATGGTGATGACGAAAAAACCATCCTTTCAGAATTTGCTAAATTATTGAACAGCTATTTTAATAAGCCAAACAACCTTCTCTGTGCACACAATGGAAAGGAATTTGATTTCCCGTACATCTCAAGGCGTATGCTTATTAATAACATCAGGCTTCCTGCGGCTCTGAACCTTTCGGGCAAAAAGCCATGGGAAGTGCCACACATTGATACCATGGAACTATGGCGATTCGGGGATTATAAGAACTATACTTCTCTTGAATTACTGGCAGCTGTCTTTAACATTCCAACACCTAAGGATGATATTAACGGCTCTGATATTAAAAAAGTTTACTGGGAAGAAAATGATCTTTCCAGAATTGTCAAATATTGCCAGAAAGATGTAATTACTATTGCACAGTTAATGCTGAAATATCAGAACAAACCTCTGCTGAACGAAGAACAGATCACCATTGTGTGAAAGTCGACATGAAGAAGTCGACAGTCGACAGTCGACAGTCGGCAGTCGACTCTCACGATTCACGTTCCATATTTCTCAAAGATATTAACAATCTTCATCAATTTATCAAGATTTTTGTGTTGATAATTAAACCTGCCTGGCTTTGTTTTTCAGGGTACATTATTTGTAATTTTGAACCATGGAAGAAAAGGTAACACGGCAACAAGAAAACACACGCCAAAGGATCAAGAAATCACCTTTCACCACAGGCATTTACGAACACGGCAAGGTCCCCCCCCAGGCAGTCGACCTTGAAGAAGCCGTTTTGGGTGCCATAATGCTGGAGAAAGATGCATTAACATCCGTGATCGACATTCTTAAACCTGAATTATTTTACAAGGAAGCCCACCAGATTATTTTTTCTGCTATTCACCGCCTTTTTGCCAAGTCAGAACCTGTCGACATTCTCACTGTTACCAATGAACTCAAACGAAGCAGCGAACTGGAGATCATCGGTGGAGCTTATTATATCACCCAGCTGACCAACCGTATCGCCTCATCTGCCAATGTAGAATACCACGTGCGTATAATCACACAAAAATACATCCAGCGTGAACTGATACATATTTCATCAGAAATTATTAAGGAAGCTTTTGAAGATACTACTGATGTATTTGATTTGCTTGACAAAGCAGAACAAGGCCTTTTTGCAGTAAGCGAAAGTAATCTGAGGCGCAACTACGAGGACATGCAATCCCTTGTTCGTGAGGCAATCAAAGAAATTGAAGCAGCAAGGACACAGGATGCTCATTTAAGAGGCGTTCCATCAGGCTTTACAGAGATCGACCGCATTACTGCCGGATTTCAGAAATCTGACCTGATCATTCTTGCCTCACGCCCTGGTATGGGTAAAACAGCCCTTGCATTGACCATTGCGCGAAATGTTAGCATCGACTTTAACAAACCAGTTGCAATATTTTCAATGGAGATGTCATCCATACAGCTCGTCACCAGGCTTATATCATGCGAGACACAGCTGCCTGCCGAAAAGCTGCGCAGAGGTACTCTGGAAAATTACGAGTGGGAGCAACTGAATGCAAAGATCGGCAAGCTCATCGATTCCCCATTGTTTATCGACGATACACCTGCATTAAGCATTTTTGAATTAAGGGCAAAATGCAGAAGATTGAAAGCACAACATAATATAGAGCTGATAATAGTCGACTACCTGCAATTAATGATAGGACAACCTGAAAGTAAAGGAAACAGGGAACAAGAGATCAGCCATATTTCAAGGTCATTAAAAGCCTTGTCAAAAGAACTGAATGTACCCATTATTGCTCTTTCACAGTTAAGTCGTGCAGTAGAAACCAGAGGTGGTTCCAAAAGACCCATTTTATCTGACCTCAGGGAATCAGGAGCAATTGAACAGGATGCTGACCTTGTAATGTTCATTTACCGTGCGGAATATTACAAATTAGACCAGGACGAAAATGGAAATCCAACCGCAGGCATGGCTGAAATTTGTATCGCAAAGCACCGTAATGGTTCATTGGGAACCATTACGTTACGATTCATTTCAAAATTTGCAAAATTCACAGACCCGGAAACAGGTGACCTGGATACGATACCTCAGGAAGGTGGAGAAAATATGCGCACTTTTCCATCGAAAATGAATAACCTGAAGGACGATAATATTCCATTTTAAGAAGATCAATACTTTTTTCCTTCAGAATTTTTCATCGGCACAAATCTTACCGGGATCAGATATTTCCTTTTCATCTCCCCTTTTTCTTTGGTAAGCACGATTAATTCCTGAGCATAAAGTTCTCCTACCGGTATTACTATTTTTCCACCTTCCTTCAATTGATCTTTCAATGGCTGTGGGATATGTGTTGGTGCACAGGTAACTATAATTGCATCAAAAGGCGCATGTTCAATCCATCCCTGATGGCCATCTCCTACCTTTACCTTGATATTTGAATACTTCATTTTATCAAGGAGTTCTTTTGCTTTTTCCCCGAGGGATTCAATTACTTCTATAGAATAAACGCTATCACAGATCTCTGCCAGGACGGCGGCCTGATAACCGGAACCGGTACCTATTTCCAGCACCTTATCAGTTTTATCAAGATCCAGCACTTGTGTCATAATAGCCACAATATATGGCTGTGAGATGGTCTGGCCAGCACCTATGGGCAGGGGATAATCACCATATGCCTGATCCCTGTATGATTCCGTAACAAAAAGATGTCTTGGAACTTTACGCATGGCTTTCAGAACATTCTGATCATTGATCCCTCTCGATTGAATCTGTGACCTGACCATCCATTCACGCTGATCACTGTAATCTGATTTCTTCATTTCCTGTGCATTACATTCACTCATGATGAATAACACAAAGACTATATTCAGGCAAAGCCAAAGGTTATCAATTACTGTTCTGACCTTATGAAATTTAGGCATGACCTTTGTTTATTGCTAAAATAAATAAATTTCATTACTAATCAAAACTGATTACCAAATAATTTAATTATTTTTTTAGCACTTCGGTCACCTTTCTGGCTGCATCTTCAAGCAATATTGCCGAATGTACTTCTAATCCGGATTCATCGATTAATTTTTTTCCTTCTTCGGCATTTGTTCCTTGAAGCCGTACTACTATCGGGACATTAATTTCCCCAATATTCTTATAGGCATCAACAACACCCTGGGCGACCCTGTCGCAACGAACAATACCACCAAAAATGTTAACGAGGATAGCTTCCACATTAGGGTCTTTCAGGATTATCCTGAATGCTTCTTCCACACGCTTTGCGCTTGCTGAACCACCAACATCAAGAAAGTTTGCCGGGCTTCCGCCGAATAGTTTGATAATATCCATTGTAGCCATTGCAAGGCCTGCACCGTTAACCATACAGCCTACATTACCATTCAGTTTGACGTAACTAAGGTCAAAGCGGCTGGCTTCAACTTCGATGGGATCTTCCTCATAAATATCGCGCATATCTTCATAATTCGGATGACGAAACAATGCGTTATTATCGATAACAACCTTTGCATCAGCAGCAAAGATTCTGTTATTAGAGGTCTTTATTACCGGATTGATCTCAAACAAAGATGCATCTGAGCCAATATAGGCATTATAAAGTGCTGTCACAAATTTAATCATTGCTTTAAAGGCATCTCCCGTCAATCCAAGATTGAAAGCCACTTTCTTGCATTGAAACGGCTGAAGGCCAACCTTTGGATCAATAATCTCAGTAAAGATCTGTTCAGGAGTTTCTTCTGCAACTTTTTCTATGTTCACTCCTCCTATTGGGGAATATATGATCATATTCTTTGCCTGATCACGGTTTAGCAAGACACTCATATAAAACTCCTGTGGTTCCGTTTCGCCAGGGTAATATATGTTTTGTTCGATCAAGACCTTCCTGACCAGCTTCCCTTCCGGCCCGGTCTGAGGTGTCACTAGTTGCATTCCAAGGATCTGGTCTGCAAACTCCTTGACTTCATCCAGGGTTTTGGCAATCTTAACACCTCCCCCCTTCCCTCTTCCACCGGCATGGATTTGTGCCTTAACAGCCCATTTATCCGTACCTGTTACCATCTGTATTTCCGTTGCTGCATCTACAGCTTTTTCCGGAGATTCTGCGATAAGACCTTTGGGTACCGAAACCCCATAACTGGCCAAGATAGATTTACCTTGATATTCGTGTAGATTCATTATTAAATTATTTTCTTTTAATATTCAAAAATATAATTTTTCTCAGTAGTAAAAAATCAATTGTGTAATATTAAGCTGTATTGTTTATAAAAATGTTTCGGGTTGTGGGTTATGCATTTATACTCATATGGGCATGGCGGGCAAGTTTTGCTTCACTTTATTCACTATCTTTTGTTTTGTTATCTTTGTAGCCCGAAAAACCGGATAATGATCAAAGCAACAGATATTCACAAATCATATGGAGAATTAAAGGTTCTCAAAGGGATCAATCTTGAAATAAATGAAGGAGAGATCGTTTCTGTGGTTGGAGCATCCGGTGCAGGTAAATCAACTCTGCTTCACATCATAGGAACCCTGGATAAAATTGAAAAAGGATCTGTTGAAATCAATAGTAATAATGTTCACCTGATGTCAGAAAAAAAACTGTCAGAATTCAGGAACAGGCATATTGGATTTGTATTTCAATTTCATCATCTTTTACCTGAATTTACTGCTCTTGAGAATGTATGCATACCAGCATTTATTGCAGGGGAACCAAGAAAAAAAGCCGAAACCAGAGCCGGGGAACTGCTTGATTTTCTCAATCTCAGCGACAGGCTAACCCATAAACCTTCCGAACTTTCCGGTGGAGAGCAACAACGCATTGCCGTTGCAAGAGCCTTGATCAACAACCCATCGATCATCCTGGCTGATGAACCTTCCGGCAACCTGGATTCACAATCATCTTTAGAGTTGCATCAACTTTTCCTTAAACTAAGAAAAACCTTTAACCAAACTTTTATTATCGTAACACATAACGAAGAACTGGCCAGAATAGCCGACAGGAAACTAACCATCAAGGACGGTATAATAATGATGTAAAGATCATGCTTTCCCCGGCAATATTAAATATACACAAACGTTTACTTAAATTAATGACCCATCCGGAGATGAAATAAATGTGCTAATAGCAGATGAATATTAAAGTTACATACTTTATCATAAGTTGCCTGCTTATCTTATTCTCTTTCAATAGCTTCAGCCAAAGCGATGAAAATAAATATCAAAACACCATTGCACAGGCAGACAATTATTTTAGCGAAAGGGATTACATGAATGCAAAAGCAGCCTATCAATATGCAGCTAAACTAAAGCCGGAAGAACAATATCCTAAAGACCAGCTGAAGAAATCCATTGTACTACTGCGAGATCAAATCAAAAAGAAAGACCAGTATCAAAAAAGGTTGAAAATTGCCGATCAGCTATTTCAGGACAAATCATATGAGAATGCCATTACTGCATATGAAGAAGCTGTAGAAGTTTTGCCTGATGAAGAGTATCCCCTAAAGCAGATCGAAAAAGCAAGGAATTTGATCAGTGAAGAAGCTGAAAACAGAAAAAAATATGAAAGTATTATTGCAGAAGCTAATGGCTTCATGAATAAAAAAGAATTTGAAAACGCCAAAACAAAATATGAGACAGCCTTACAATTCTTTTCTCATGAACAATATCCGAAAGATAAGATCCGGGAAATAGAGGAACATTTTAAAAATCAAAAAGAAACTCAAAGTATATATGAAAAAACGCTGAACGATGCTGATTACAATATAAAACGAAAAGACTATCACAAAGCATGGGAACAGTATAAGCTTGCAGCTGAAATAAAGCCGGAAGAGGACCTTCCAAAACAAAAAATAAAAGAATTGGAAATATTCCTTATTACATATGAAAATTACAATTCTTTGGTTTCGGAAGCAGACAACCTGTATATAGAGAAAAAATATGATAACGCCAAAGAAAAATACCAGGAAGCTCTTGCTATAATGCCTGACGAAAACTACCCCAGGGAATTAATAAAAAAGATCGATGCTGCACTGGATGAAAAAGCCATTGAAGATTGGGAGAAGTATGATGAATGGATTGTCAAAGCTGATCAGCTATTCAATGAAGAAAATTATGAAAATGCTATGTTGGCCTATCAAAATGCATTGAATTTTAGGTCAAATGAGAAATATGCAACAAAAAAGATAAGTAAGATCAACGAAATCCTGAATTACCGTGAAACACGGGAAGAAGCATATAAGAACAGCATTGCCAGAGCTGATAAATTGTTCGCTGAACAGCAGTATACAGGTTCCAGAGCGGAATATGAAAAAGCCCATGAGATCAAACCTATGGAGCAATATCCAAATGTCAGGATCGATGAAATTGATGCAATACTGGCTAAGATTAAAAATAAGAAAGAAATATATGACCACACTCTTGCCGGTGCAGATAAGCTGTATAACACGGGGAATTATGAGGTAGCGATGGTTCAATACAAAAAAGCCCTGGAAATATTCCCGGGCAAGCAATATCCAAAGAACCAGATCATAATGATCAATGATATTCTGGATATGGATAAAACAACCCTGGAGGCCTATGAAAAAGCAATTGCTTTAGCAGATCAATACTCTGATCAAAAAGAATATGATAATGCTAAAGTTGAATATATGAATGCTCTGGATATCAAGCCCGATGAACAATATCCAAAAGACAGAATAAGTGAAATTAATGCCATCCTTAATGAAATAACAAGGCAACAGGCAATCAACGAAAACTATAACAAGGCCATCACCAATGCCGATCAATTTTTTAATGAAAGTAATTATGAAAAGGCAAAAGAAGCCTATGAAGCTGCTTTGACATTAAAACCAAACGAAAGTTACCCAAAAAGGAGGATCAGTGAAGCCACCGTTTTTATTCTCTCTGCGATGGAAGCTAAGAAAAAAGAATACAGGAAAGCCATAGCAGATGCTGATAAATACTTCAATCAAAATATCTATGATAAGGCCATTGACAAATACATGACAGCTCATGACGTCCTCCCGAATGAACCCTATCCGGTGGACATGGTAAACCAGATTAAAAAGATCATCAATGATAATGCCATCGTTGACATTAACCGGGAAAATGTTCTCATTCAGGAAAATACAGAGAAACGATTCGATTTTAATCCGATGCCCGTTTCAGTCAGAAAGGCTAATTATATCCTTATTAAGGCAAGGAATCCCGTTGACAGGAAATTCAAGATACTGGTTAATTTCGGAAAAAATAATTCGAAAAACGGTGGCGTGGCAATCAAAATACCGGAATCCAAAGATATCAATGACTATATTATCAGGATCAGTGCTCAATATAAATGGTTCAGTGAAGACAATAACTGGATCAGTATCTATTCTGAAGGTGGTGAACTGGAAGTTTCGCTGATCCGGATATCAAAATCAGATTAAAAACTATGTACCTTCTGTACCAGCGCCTGCCCCGACATTGTCGGGGTGCCTTGAATTCATTCGCAAAATCTAACCCAGATAAACTGGAAGATAAAAGATAAAAGTATAAAGACAAAAGTCCATCTGCAGGAAAACCGGCTACACAGAATAAACTAACTGATAACTAAGAACTATCAATAACCATTAATAACGCCGAACAAATTGAGGCTATTACCAATCTCTTTTGATTTACGATACACGATATACGGTATACGATATAAGATTTGATTTTAGATTTGCTATTTACGATTCATGAACAAACGACCAAACGGGAAACGATAGAAATGACCTTAATATATAACTTACGTTTGAAATTGCATTTAATTTTGCTAAAAGCTAGCCGGTGGGGGAAGTGCACGAATGGTGCGGCACTTTCGGGGCCTGTGTGGTGGGAAGTCTGACCGTGGGGAGAAAGGGCTTCATTCGTGCTGCCCTTTTCTTTGGTTCGTTTCTTTTGGGCAAACAAAAGAAATGAACAAGCAGAAAAGACGGCGGGCACTGCGAGGCGAATAACAAAGATCCTTTGATTTACGGCTTACGACAAAGTAAAAATAGTATTGAAAGAGCTAAGAGAAACTTATGTGGCTCTTCGAATTATACTCTCAGAAAAAACAAAATTCAAAACAACAGATTCTCCAATCTCCAATAAATCAAATATCGTTAATCAGACATCATATATCTTCTTCATATCTTCTTCCTGAGTTTCGCAAGATTGCCTTCAAAGAAATAACCAAAGCACGAAAGCTTGCGCTTAAAAGCATACAAATACCCGGCAGTACATTGGAAAGCCGAAGGCTTTAATCTCATATCTGCTGTTACTGGAAGTCGTAAAAATCATTTTGCAAATCTTCCGTCATCTTTTAATGTTGAAAGCTTATTCACATTTTTCTCAAGCCACCCTATTGTATCTACTTCCCGTATGTCAAATTCCGGTACATATGGCTTAATATCCAAAAGAGGAGTACCATCTATAATGTCTATATCTTGAATATGGAGTATGTTTTCTTCAACCTTTACATTACGTACTATCGAGATGCCGATTGGGTTCGGCCTGCTTGAGCCCCGCATTGCAAAAACCCCGTGCACTTTGTTATCCATATAGGGCTTCTCAATTAAAGATGACTTCCTGGATAAATGAAAGTGGTATATCAAAATAATGTGAGAGAAGCCTTCAATATCTTTTAAACCTTCAGCATATTCCGGAAATACCTCAACTGTTCCATCAATACTCCTTGCACCTGCAGGTTGTATAGGTGTGCCCCGAGGTTCTTTAAATGGAGAATGAATGATGCCGATTGGCTTGTATTTTATTTCATCCATAATTTTTTTCTTTTGTATATGTGATTTCTGATAATGTAACTTCGGTTAACAGACCTTAATAAGGGAATATCAAAGGTAACAATTGTTAAAATGTTTCGTAAACTACCTCAATTGATTATTGGCTATTAATTGACAAAAAATTGTGTTTTATGAATTTAATAAGAAAAGATTCCTTTATTAACCCGCAATTAAAAACTATGAGAAAATTAACATGTTTGACCGGGTTGATACTTATGACTACTTATGCTTTTGGACAAGACAATAATATCGGAGAAGTAATTCAAAGTGGTGTTAATAACATTTCAATAATTGATCAAATTGGTATACAAAACACCGCGTATTCAATCGTTTATGGTAATGATAATGTTCTTTATCAGATCCAGGAAGGACAATCTAATGATGCCAACTTATCGATTACGAGTGGAAATAATAATATTATAGATCAATTCCAAAGAGGGGCCAATAACCAGTCGGATATCGATATTGAATATGCTGATTATTGTAAGGCTCTTACTTTCCAGGATGGATTTGACTTATCAGCAACAATTCATCATTTTAATGGTCAGGATAACATAGCGGAAATTTATCAGTACGGTAATGACCATAATGGCATTATTTCTCAGACTGGTTCAAACAATAGCGCTACCATCAACCAGAGAAATTCCATCCGCTGAATCAGACAAGAAAGAATCAACCATCGTATCCGGTCAGTTTTATTTCGATTTCGTCTTTAATACCGTTTATTTCGATAATTAATGGATAGAGATTCCATAGGATCCGTGTTTTGATATAATAGCAATACCTTACCAAGTCTTTAAAAACTAAAAATTGTCTGAAGTGGTCCTAATCGGGCAATCTTTAGTTATTAAAGCATTGGTCCAAGGGCATTTTTCCCGGGAATCATCAACTTCCAGCATTGAATTTACAGCATGCTGGCAACTGTAAGTATTATTATACGGCCTTCACATCAACTGCTACCGGTCCTTTATCTCCTTGTTTTATTTCAAATTCAACCGTTTGTCCGGGTTCTAATCCAATAGATGAATTTTCTAATCCTGTACGGTGAACGAAAACATCCTTATCATCATCTGTTTGTATAAATCCATAACCTTTTATATCATTATACCACTTTACTGTTCCTTTCATGAGTAATTATTTAATACGGGTTTTGACTTTCATTAATATCTTCTCTAACGTTCCCTTCGTTCTCGGGCCTGATTCACTTTGACATTTCGTCCACCAATTTCAGTTCCATCCAAATTGTCAACAGCTTCCTTTGCCTCTGTATCATTTAGCATTTCAATGAAGCCAAAGCCTTTACTCCTCCCGGAGTATTTATCCGTAATTACTTTTACCGAATTTACTTCTCCAAATTTCTCGAAGATTTCTTTTAATTCATCTTCACCAATTTCATAATGAAGATTACCTACATAAATATTCATAACTGTTTAATAAAATTAAAATGTTTGTAATAAATGAAAAATCTTGGCAAAAGTACTGTTATTTTTGTAAAATAAAAAAAATAATACACAAAATAGCAATATCAAAATATATTTTGTTAATCTTTATGGAATTTTATGAGCCCTGACTTATTGCCGCTATCTTTTATGAGAGTATTCATTTAAGTGTATTACAAAATGTTATGTGTGCTATTTTTCTCTGCAATTCCATATATAATATATTGGTTTCTGTTACTAACAATTTTATCAAAGATTAATGTATCTAATTTCCCCAGGATCCTTCTTTGTTTCTCTGTTCTGCCAAAAGTTCCTAGAAACCCCTTGGTTTCATAAGTAATATTGGAAAATATACCAAACACATTGTCAATCTCAGAAAACTCAAGATAATTCCATGAGTCCCCCCATTTTATAAATCTTTTTCTTAATAAAGAGTGACATTTTGTTGCTTTCAGGTTTTCTGAAAATAATAACTTTCCGTATGGTTTTAACGATTTATATATCTCTTCTATCGTCTTTTTCTTTAATTTATCATTATGGTTCCGGGCAATCGCTCCCAAAACAGATTTGAAGATAACAATATCAAACTCATTATTATAGGGAATGTTTGATGCATCAATGGCCTGATATTCAATAAGCTCACCCAAATTATATTTCCCGTGTAAAGGTTTAGCTAATCTTTCAGGATTTTCATAATCAGAACAAATCACTTTGGCTCCTTTACTTGCAAGCCAGAGGGAAAGGCCTCCATGCCCACTACCTAGTTCAAGACATTTTAGTTTTGTGAAATCCAAATTTAAATTCGTTTCCCAAAATTTAATAGCCTTTGACCAGTTTTCAACATCCCATTCTATATAATCCTTAATTAATTCCACAGATTAAAATATTATGTATCATGTCTGTATATGAGCTATATGTTACAAATATAGAAATATTTGATAATTATGGTGTTGATAGGAGATGTAATAGGCAGTTGGTAAAAAAGTCGACAGTCGACAGTCGGCATGAAGAAGTCAACAGTAGACAGTAGACAGTCGACAATACTTGGCAAATGGCCAATGACCTCGTCGTACAACGTACATCATTCTTTTCACTTTTCACGATTCATCTTGATCAAAACTTTGTTCCGTCGGATAGAATGGCATTTTGCAGAGAGGAAGCTTCTTCCAGTTGTGT
>JAUWGC010000081.1 GCA_030606625.1 Bacteroidales bacterium
ACTAAAACCTGTCTATACTGAATTAAAAGGCTGGAATATACCGATAGACAAAGAAATGAATCCTGACAAGATCCCTGTCGAACTGATTGATTACATTGGATTTATAGAAAGAGAAACAGGAGTGCCGATTAAGATAATTTCGGTTGGTCCTAACAGATTACAGACTATTATAAGATAGTTTTAATTTATTTGCTTCACTTCGACTTCTATGTATCCTTCTATTATATCGCCTACTTTGATATCATTGAAGTTTTCAATATTCAGGCCGCATTCATATCCGGACTGAACTTCCTTAACATCATCTTTGAAGCGCTTCAACGAACCCAATGCGCCTGTGTAAATCACAATGCCATCCCTGATAATATGAACATTTGAATTTCTTGTGATTTTTCCATCCAGTACCATACAACCGGCTATTGTACCTACCTTTGTGATCTTGTAGGTTTCTCTAACTTCGATAGTGCATATAACCTTTTCTTCTATTTCAGGTGATAGCATACCTTCAATAGCCGATTTGATCTCCTCTATAGCCTGGTAAATAATTGAATATAAACGTATATCTATTTGTTCGTGTTCTGCCAGTTTTCTGGCACTGGGAACAGGCCGTACCTGAAATCCTATAATGATTGCATTGGATGCGGATGCAAGTAGAACATCAGATTCGGTAATAGCACCAACTGACTTATGGATAATATTAACCTGGACCTTCTTGGTAGATAGTTTAAGGAGTGAATCTGACAAAGCTTCAACAGAACCGTCTACATCACCTTTTACAATGAGATTAAGTTCCTTAAAGTCACCGATGGCTAAACGGCGTCCAATCTCATCAAGAGTAATGTGCTTCTGGGTCCGGATACCTTGCTCTCTCTGGAGTTGTAATCGTTTTGCAGCAATGCTCTTGGCCTCTTTTTCATCATGCATGATGTTGAAAACGTCACCTGCTTGTGGAGCTCCGTTCAAACCAAGCATAAGTATTGGAGTTGACAAACCGGCTTCTTTAACAATCTGGTTATTTTCATTATACATAGCCTTTACTTTGCCATGTTGAGAACCTGTCAGAATAATATCACCTGTCCTTAAAGTACCGTTTTGGATTAATAATTTTGTGACGTAACCTCTTCCTTTATCCAGGGATGAATCAATAACACAACCTACAGCAGGTTTATTTGGATTTCCTTTCAACTCTAATAACTCTGCTTCAAGCAGAACTTTTTCAAGCAGTAAATCGATGTTTAATCCTGTTTTCGCTGAGATATCCTGACTTTGGTATTTTCCGCCCCATTCTTCAATTAGAATATTCATTTCTGACAGGTCCTGCTTGATCTTGTCGGGATTTGCGTTGCTTTTGTCTATTTTATTGATCGCAAAAACGATGGGGACACCTGCTGCCTGGGCGTGGTTGATTGCTTCCTTGGTTTGTGGCATCACACTGTCATCTGCGGCAATTACTATAATGGCAACATCAGTGATCTTGGTGCCTCTTGCACGCATAGCTGTAAATGCTTCGTGACCTGGTGTGTCAAGGAATGTGATTTTCTTGCCATTGCTCAGGACTACTTCGTGAGCTCCAATATGTTGGGTAATACCTCCGGCTTCGCCAGCAATAACATTGGTGTTTCTAATGTAATCAAGTAGTTTTGTCTTACCATGGTCTACATGGCCCATGACAGTGACAATAGGAAAACGCTCTTCAAAGTCTTCCGGATTATCATCTTCATCGGTTTCTGTAATGGCTTCCTGTACTTCCACGCTGACAAACTCAACTTTGTGTCCAAACTCTTCAGCAACCAGGTTCAATGTTTCAGCATCCAGCCTTTGATTTATTGATACGAACAAACCTAGTGTCATGCAAGCTGAGATTATTTCATTTACAGGAACATCTATCATAGTGGCAAGCTCATTAACAGTGACAAATTCAGTAACCTTAATGATACTGGCTTCTACTTTAAGTTTTTTCTGATCTTCAATCATTTGCTGACTAACAGCGACTCTTTTCTGTTTCCTGTATTTGGATGCTTTCGATTTACCTGTCGGGCTTAAACGGGAAAGGGTTTCCTTAATCTGTTTCTGGACTTCTTCTTCAGAAATCTTTGGTTTAAGTTGTTCTCTATGTTGCTTTTTCCTTTTAAGTTTTTTAGTTTTATCCTCGCTGAGTTCTCTTGATTTGGCTGTATCTGAAATAGCAAACTTACTTATTCTTTTGCGCTTCTTCTTTTTTGACACAACTTTCTCGTCCTTTGATGAAGCAATGGGTTTTTTCTTAGGCTTTTTGATTTCGGGTAGTTCTATTTTATCAAGGATTTTAGGACCGGAAAGTTTTTTAACTTCAGTAGGTATGAAGTTTTTTTCTTTAATGACCTCCTTCTCTGTTTTTTCTTCAATTGCAACAACTTCTTCAGTTTTCTTTGCTTCTATTTCTTCCTTGATTATGATTTCCTTTTTTTCTTTCTCAACTGCTTTTGTTTTTTTAGCTGGTTTTGTCTTTTTTTGTATCGCTTCAAGGTCTATCTTGTCTAAAACCTTGAATTCATGTTTTTCTTTTTCTGTTTCGGATATTTTAACTTTTTCTATAACTTCTTCAACTGGCGTTTCCGGTTTCTTATCCTTAGCTTTTCTTTTATTCAGTTCCGTCTTCTTTTTAGTTACTGCTTCAGTTTCTTCCTGGTCGGCCTCTATGGGTTTGGCAGGTTCTTCCCTGGTTTCAACTTTTTCGACCAAAGGCTTTTCGATTTTGGTAGTATCATCTTTAATTAGCAGTTCTTCTTCCTTCTCCTCCTTTATTTCAATCTTACTGTCTTCTTTATCGTAAATGGAAATAGTCTCATGGCTGGTAATACTTAGTCCAATTTTCTGGGATTCTTCTTTAACAGCTTTTTCTGATTGGAATTCCTGTACCAAAATATCATACATTTCCGAAGAGATTTTGGTATTGGGTTTGGCTTCAATATCAAATCCTTTCTTCGAAAGAAATTCAATAATTGTGGAAATGCCAATATTGAATTCCTTTGCAGCTTTACTTAACCGTGTTGCTTTAATAACTTCTGACATATCAGCTTTCTGATCTATTTCTTAATAGCCAGTTAAATTATATTGGTAAAAATAATAATTTTATTCAAATTCAGCTTTAAGGATCCTAAAGACCTCATTGATGGTTTCCTTCTCCAGATCAGTCCTTTTAACCAGTTCTTCTGATTCCAGTTCGAGAACGCTTTTAGCTGTGTCGCAACCAATATTTCTAAATTCATCGATGATCCACTGATCAATTTCATCAGAGAACTCCTGAAGATCAACATCTTCCGCGTCAACATCCATATCTCTGTAAACATCGATCTCATAACCGGTCAACTTTCCGGCAAGTTTAATATTGTAACCGCCTTTTCCGATGGCAAGCGAAACCTGTTCAGGTTTCATATATACTTCAGCCTTTTTATTTTCCTCATCAATAATAGTGGATGTGATCTTGGCCGGACTCAGCGATCTTGAGATATACAAAGATGGGTTCATAGTAAAATTGATTACGTCAATGTTTTCATTTTTCAATTCCCTTACGATACCGTGTATGCGTGATCCTTTCATGCCAACACAAGCGCCAACAGGATCAATGCGGTCATCATAGGATTCAACAGCTATCTTGGCTCTTTCACCGGGTACCCTGACAATTTTTTTAATGGTGATAAGTCCATCATAAACTTCAGGTACTTCCGATTCGAACAATCTTTCGAGGAAGATTGTTGATGTACGTGATAAAATAATATAAGGTGTGTTGTTTTTCATTTCTACTTTCGAAACAACAGCTCTGATGGTTTCGCCTTTCCGGTAAAAATCAGATGGAATTTGTTCCGATTTCGGAAGGATCAGTTCGATGTACTCATCATCGAGTATAAGGATTTCTTTTTTCCAGACCTGATATACTTCGCCTGTAATGATTTCACCGATCTTTTCCTTGTATTTCTTGTATATGCTGTCTTTTTCATATTCCTGGATCTTGGAAATCAAGTTTTGTTTGATAGCCAGGATTTCTCTTCTTTGAAAAGCACTCAATTTTAATTCTTCTGAGACTTCTTCTCCAACTTCGAAGTCTGGCTCTATCTTAATTGCTTCTGAAAGTGCTATCTGTGTGTTGGCATCTTCTATCTCATCATCTTCCACAATTTCCCTGTTTCTCCATATCTCCAGGTCACCCTTATCAATGTTGACGATTATATCGATATTCTCATCAGAGCCAAATTTTTTGATTAGCATGTGTCGGAAAATATCTTCAATTATTCGCATAAGGGTTTCGCGGTCGATGTTTTTGAACTCCTTAAATTCCGAGAATGTTTCAACTAGATTAATTCCTTCCATTTTTCTTATATTATTTTAATGAAATACTAACCTTTGTTTCTTTGATTTGGTTTAAAGGCAGTTTTATTATTTTTCCGGTTTCTTTTTCTAACGATTTTTTCTTTTTGTGTAATTCGTGTTCAATTGTTATAGAATTATCACTTATATTGATCAATTTTCCTTTCTGCCGGGTTCCGTTATCCATCAATATCTCAATATTTCTTCCGATATTTTTCACGAATTGCCTGTATATCTTAAGGGGTTGATCAAGGCCTGCAGAGGATACATTCAATTCAAAATCATCAGTATTACGGTTAAGGTTTGTTTTAATGTATTTGCTGAGATCAATACAGTCCTGTAATTTGACCGGATTGTCACCATCAATAAATACAAAGATCTTATTATCAGGCGTAACCTTGATTTCGATAAGATATTTATCAGTATTACTAAGCTTGTTTTCGATAAGTTGTCTTATGTATTCCTTACTGATCATATGTTTTTTCAATAAAAGAGGGGACATTTGTCCCCTCACACTAACCTTAATCTTTATGTTGTCCGACCAGGGCTCGAACCTGGACTCTTCTGAACCAAAATCAGACGTGTTGCCAGTTACACCATCGGACAAGCATATCCCTTTCAAAAAAGAGTTTGCAAAGGTAGTAAATATTTTTCATAAAAAAAATATTACACTAAATAAAGAACAGATCATTATTAAGTGGTTTTTTCCTGAATATAATACTGTTATTTTTCTTAATTTATACATTATAGGCTGTTAGTTTGTTACAAAATTTATACTTTCGCTCAATAAATTATAAGATGTAAATTCATATAAATGGAAAAATTCAAAAAACTCAATAATATCATTGGTTGGATTATTTTTGCCATTGCAACTATGGTGTATTTTTTAACCATGGAACCCACGACCAGTTGGTGGGATTGTGGTGAATATATTGCTACAGCTTATAAGTTACAGGTTGGACATCCCCCCGGAGCTCCGTTGTTCCAATTGATCGGGCGGTTTTTTTCCTTGTTTGCTTTTGGTGATGTGACCAAAGTAGCCATGATGGTTAATGCCATATCTGTACTGTCAAGCAGTTTTACCGTACTTTTCCTTTTTTGGTCGATCACCATGCTTGCAAAAAGAATAATGTTAAAAGATGGTGAGTGGACAGATGGTAATACATACGCAATTCTTGGAAGTGGGATTGTGGGTGCTTTAGCATTTTCTTTTTCTGATTCTTTCTGGTTTTCAAGCGTGGAAGGTGAGGTTTATGCAATGTCTGCCTTATTTATAGCCATGGTTTTCTGGTCTATTTTAAAGTGGGAAAATGTTGCAGAAGAAAAACATGCTTACCGGTGGATTATTCTGATTGCTTTCCTCATTGGTTTATCAATTGGTGTTCACCTCCTGAATCTTCTGGCAATTCCTGCAGTTGCTTTTGTGTATTATTTTAAAAAGTACAAAGTCACAACCAAAGGTGCTATTATTACCGCGATCATTTCTTTTTTGATTCTTTCGATTGTAATGTATATTATTATTCCGGGAATTGTTAAGCTGTCCAGCGTTTTTGAATTGTTCTTTGTCAATGCGATAGGTTTGCCCTTCAATACCGGGACGATTATATATTTTATTGTTTTGATTGGATTGATCGTATGGGGCTTGAAATATACCCGGCGGCATCAAAAGGTTATTTTGAATACCATTATTCTTTCATTTGTTTTTATCCTGATCGGATACTCCTCATTTTTTGTGTTGATAATAAGATCAAATGCAAATACTCCTATTGATGAGAATAGCCCGGAAGATGCTATATCCCTGCTATCCTATTTGAACAGGGAACAATATGGTGACTGGCCAATATTATATGGTCAGTATTTTAATGCTCCAATTGTTGATAATGATGATGGTACGCCTGTTTATATCAAAGATAAGAAAAAGGGTAAGTATGTGGTCACTGATGACAGAAAAGGTACTGTGCCGGTCTATGATCCAAGGATGACCACTCTTTTTCCCAGGATGTGGAGTAACCATAAGCCTGAACATAAAAGGATATATAAGAAATATATCGGCAAGGGTATCCCTGTCAGGGTAACCAAACCGGATGGTACTACAGAGATAATCAGGAAACCAACTTTTCTGAATAATCTGGGTTTTTTCTTTTCATATCAGTTAGGGCATATGTATTTCCGTTATTTTATGTGGAATTTTGCAGGAAGGCAGAATAATATTGAAAGTCAGGGAGAACCACAGAATGGGAACTGGATATGTGGGATAAATTTTATTGATAATGCCAGATTGGGCGACCAGCAGGAATTACCTGAAAGTAGAAATAATCCCGCACATAATAAGTTCTATTTGTTACCATTGATCCTGGGCTTGATAGGACTCTTCTATCACATTAATGTCAATAAAAAAGATGCCCTGGTAGTGTTCTTGCTGTTTTTTATGACAGGTATAGCCATTGTGATCTATTTAAATCAATACCCATATCAACCCAGGGAAAGAGATTATGCATATGCTAGTTCTTTCTATGCCTTTACGATATGGATAGGATTGGGAGTGTTGTCTATTTATAATGCAATAGTTAAAAAGATAAAACATAATGACATTATTGCAATAGCTGCCTCACTGGTGTGCCTTATACTTGTACCAGGTATTATGGCAATGGAAGGTTGGGATGATCATAATCGTTCAGGCAAATATTCAGCTCGTGATTTTGCAAAAAATTACCTGAACTCCTGTGCTCCTAATGCCATCCTGGTAACTAACGGCGATAATGACACTTTTCCCCTATGGTATGCCCAGGAAGTTGAGGGTGTCAGAACTGATGTCAGGGTGGTGAACTATATGCTTGCATCAGGCGACTGGTATATACATCAGTTAGGAACTAAAATCTATGAATCTGATCCATTGCCGTTAACATTAACACCTGAACAATATAACAAAGGAGTTAATCAATATATTCCTTATTATTCCAGGAATGTCAAGGATTATGTTGAACTCAGGGATGTCATCAAGTTTATTGCCAATGAGAGTGACCGAACAAAGTTACCCTTACAGACAGGTGAAAAAATTAATTATATCCCAACCAAAAAATTCAAGCTGACCATTGATTCTGCAAAAGTAGTCGACAATGGTATCATTCCGCCGGAAATGGCGGGTAGGATTGTTCCGGAGATCAAGTGGACACTGAAACAAAATGCCTTATACAAGAATGATTTAATGTTTCTGGACTTTCTTGCAACCAGTGACTGGGAGCGGCCAATCTATTTTGCAAATCCTTCTGCAATTAGTAAAGTATTTAATGTTGACAAATATTGCCATATGGAAGGCTTTGTATATCGTTTCATGCCTTTTGAAGCAAAAGAATATATTTCGGGAATAGGTGGAGTGTCAACTGATGCCTCCTATGATATCCTGATGAATAAATGTGAATGGGGCAACCTGAATGACCCTAAAGTTACTGTTGACAGGGAAAGCTACAGAAATTCAAGGATGCCAAAACAAAATTTCTTAAGGCTTGCCCAGGCATTATTGAATGAGAATAAGAAAGATTCAGTAATAGCCGTTCTGGATACTTGCCTGAAGTATTTTCCTGATGAAAAGATCACATATGATCTTTTAATGATGCCTTTCGCTGAGGTATATTATCATGCCGGAGCTATTGAAAAAGGTAATGCAATTATGAGAAGACTTGCAGAAATTTATTCTGACGATATCAGGTATTATCTTTCTCTTGAACCGGAATTTACAGATACTTACTATAGTAAGGATATTCAGCAGGCATTTGCAATTTTGCAGAGGCTTTCACAAATAGCTAAGGAGAATAAACAAATTGATTTGGCTAAATCAATCGATTCGACACTATACCAGCAATTAGAATTTTATAAATAAGTGCTTCTTACGTTGTGGCCATAATATTATGATCAATCCCAGGATAATGAATGGAATACTAAGCAATTGGCCCATATTTAAAACCATGTCGGTTTCAAAAGCAACCTGAGGTTCCTTCAAAAATTCGATTAGAAATCTTAATGAAAATACCAGGATCAAAAATATGCCAAACATAAATCCTGGTTTGGGGTTTCCTTTCTTTTTCCAGTAATATACATATAGAAAAATAAAAATAAGGAAATATGAAAGGGCCTCATAGATTTGTGTGGGATGTCTTGGAATATTGTCGTACCTGGTATAAATGAATCCCCATGGCAGCGTGGTTGGTTTGCCGAATATTTCAGAGTTCATCAAATTGCCCAACCTGATAAAACATCCTGCCAGAGCAACGACGATTGTTATACGGTCAAGGATCCATATATATGGTTTTTTATATTTTTTGGCGAACAGATATAAAGCCAGTAGCAGGCCAATTGCAGCACCATGACTGGCAAGGCCACCCTTCCATATTAAAATGATTTCGAAGGGATGACTCATGTAATATTCCAGATCATAGAAAAGGCAATGTCCCAGCCGGGCTCCTATTATCGTAGCAATAATCGCATATGTGGTAAGTTTGTCAAGTAAATTAGCAGGTAGATTTTCATGTTTGAAAATTCGTTGCATTATGAAATAACCTACTATGAAAGCTGATGCAAATAATAAACCGTACCATCTGATGGCAAAACTTCCAATCTGGAAAATCTCAGGATCGGGATTCCATGTTATAAAATTCAACATAAAATAAATTTTAAGATCAACAAAGTTAAAAACTTAATTTCAGGGTGTGTTTAATTTTCACCTATAAGTTTTTTAATTGCTTCATCCAATAGTTGTGGCTGTGGTTGAATTGTGATTCCATGAAAGCTTTTTGATTGTTTCATAGCTTCATAAAGATTGAACTTTGATTGTTTTTCTGTGTAAAATATCTTTTTTCTCTGATAATATGAGGCAAGGTATTCCTGCTCTGTTTGTCCCGGTGTGGGAATCAAAATCGCCTTTTTGCCAAGAGAAACAAGATCCATAATACTTGAATAACCGGAACGGCAGATAACAATCCTGGCAGATATCAAATAATTCAGGAATGCCTTGGTGTCCAGGTGGCTATATACATTAATTTTATTATTTATAGTATAATGAACATCTTTTTTAGCTATTCCCAGAACTACAACTGCTGAATAATCTGATGTTTTCAATTGATTCAATATAATATTTTCAAATAATGATCTTTGTGGTTCCGGTCCTGAAATGATAGCCATTATTTCCGGTGTTTCAGTATCCTTATCCGGAGTGCCTGATGCCGGATAATTGTCCAGTCTTGTCAATGGCCCTATAAAAATGGCATTCTTTGGTAGTTTGTATTTATGTGCCAGGTCTCCGGAAAGATTATTAGATCCGGGAAAATCAGGTATCCAGCAAGTATCATATTTGGATATAAAATATTTATGTACCAGATAAAGCACCGGCTCAAGAACAGAAAACAATCCGGGAACCTTGATCATGATCTGGTGCGTCATGTAAATTGTCCGGATATTTTTGTTCCACAAGCCAAAACGATTATCAGATATGACTGCATCGATCTGGTATTCTTCAATGATCTTTTTCAGTTGCTGGTGTTCTTTATGGATTCCTTTGATAATTGAAGGCAGGGAGACAAGCATTTTAAGGAGCATGTTGCCTTTATTTGGATATTTGATGTTGAACCCGGAGAATTTTATGAATTGTAACTGTGGGAATTGCCTTTTAAGAAGAGCCAAGGGCTGATTGTCGGCAGCAACAAGAACTTCAATGTTATATTCCAACAGCTTACTGATGATCGGCACACATCGTGTGGCATGCCCGAGCCCCCATTCAAGAGGGCAAACTAATATTTTTTTAATTTTTTCCAATGAATTTGGGGAATGTTTTGATTCTGGAAGGATAAATTTATAAAAAATACTATACAATTTTATAAAAAGATATGTATCTGCCAAAATTGATACATACTGTATTTAAAAATAATCATTATAATCAACCCAAATGTCTACATTAAAATACAAAATCGCATTAACTCTTATTCCTGGTATTGGTAGTATAACCGGAAAAAAACTTATTGCATATTGCGGGGATGTAGAAGCCGTATTTAAAGAAAAAAAGTATACCCTGCTTAAAATCCCGGGTGTCGGTAAATTATTGGCTCATACACTTAATCGGTCTCAGATCATGGCAAGGGCTGAAGCAGAGGTGGCGTTTATTG
>JAUWGC010000006.1 GCA_030606625.1 Bacteroidales bacterium
G
Organism: Bacteroidales bacterium; assembly: GCA_030606625.1. GTDB lineage: Bacteria > Bacteroidota > Bacteroidia > Bacteroidales > B18-G4 > JAUWGC01. The sequence continues at coordinate 2 of JAUWGC010000006.1, forward strand.
GTCATTTCGATTTTTTCATGTACAAAAGATGATGAGAATAATGAGCCTTTTGAAGATCCACGTGTTAAATTCCTGGGTACGTGGAATGTAAATGATGAATCATGCAATAGGGGCAGGTATGTTGTAACCATCACCAATGACCCCTTCAACAGTATTCAGTTGCTAATCAGCAACTTCGGATTTTCCCAGACTAAATATCCTGATACGGCAATTGTAGCAGGGAATACAATCACCTTGCCTAAGCAATTGAACAGTGAAAATTGGGAAATACAGGGGAACGGACAATATAATGATGAAGGCAAGATAGAATGGAACTATACCATGTTGATCTCTTCGGATTTGCTGGTCTGCAATGCGACTTACATCAGATAATTATCATTTTTTGCTTTTAATCTCGCTTTCCAATACACTGAGATTGGTGATCACATCTTCATATATATTGTTCAGTTCATCAATTCTATACTTATAATATTCCAGACTATTTTCGAACTCTTCTTGTGTTACGTTATATTTTTTGAAGATGAGATAATGATAATATCTGTTTTCAAACTTAAAGTCTTCTTTTTTGCTTTGTTTCTGCTTCATGGCAGATTGGAGGAGATGGAAATCTGTTAATATTTCACTCATCTTCTCCGGAGAAATTGATGTTTTCTCTTCAGGAATAGTCACTTCATCACTGCGTTTGCAGTAACATCCGGTAATTAAAGCAAGGGTAAAAAACAATAACAAAAAGCGTATCATCAGTTTCCGATTTCTGAGATAAATTTAATACGTAGCAGCCTGACCTCTTCTTTTGAGAATTCATCTTCTCCAAGTTCTATAAGTGCATCATCGATAGAGTCTGATTCAGCTTCCTTGAAATAATCAAAGATCTCTTCCTGGTGATATTCATCAACAATCTTGTTAATATAATAATTGATATCAATTTTTGTACCGGAAGATACAATTCTTTCGATCTCGGTGAGCAATTCGTTCATTGTTATGCTTTTTGCATTGGCAATGTCATCAAGGGCTATTTTACGGTCAATATTTCTAATGATATGTACTTTCAGTCCTGATTTGTTAACGACTGATTTAACAACCATGTCATTAGGTCTGATGATATCGTTTTCTTCCACATATTGATTGATCAATTCTAAAAAGGGATTTCCATATTTCTGTGCTTTACCTGCTCCGACACCGGTGATCTGCAGGAGCTCATCGTGGGTAATTGGGTATTGAATAGCCATGTCTTCAAGTGAAGGATCCTGGAATATAACAAATGGTGGGAGTTTCTCTTTTCTGGATATATCTTTTCTCAGGTCCTTAAGCATGGTGAACAGGGTGCTGTCAGTTGTGGATGTTTTATGTGTAGCGGCAAAGAATTCATCTTCTTCTTCATTTTCATAGTCATGATCCTGAGCAAGCATAATGGAATAAGGCTGTTTAAGAAAATCATGACCTTTTTTATTTATTTTAAGAAGACCGTAATTATCGATATCCTTGACTATTAAATGTTGTATCAATGCTTGCCTGATAACAGCACTCCAAAATCTTTCATCGTTGTCGCAGCCTTTACCGAAAACATCAAGTTTATTGTGTTTAAATGATTTTATGGTAGTTGTGTTCTTGCCAACAAGGATATTGATGATATGCTTTGCTTTGAATAATTGTTTCACTTCAAGGACTGCTTCAAGTACCAGCTTGATATAGTCCATTCCTTCGAATTTAGTTTTGGGGTGGAGGCAATTATCACAGGCACCACAATTTTCCTTTGTGAATTCTTCACCAAAATAATGCAACAGCAATTTGTGCCTGCAAACCGATGATTCGGCATATGCTACCGTTTCCTGTAACAGTTCATATGCGATTTCCTGTTCGGCAACAGGTTTGCCTTTCATGAACTTTTCAAGTTTTAATATATCGTCATAACTATAAAAAGCGACACAATTACCTTCACCATCATCTCTACCGGCCCTGCCGGTTTCCTGATAATAGCTTTCAATACTTTTTGGTATATCGTGATGTATGACAAACCTTATATCTGGTTTATCAATACCCATTCCGAAAGCGATTGTTGCCACGATAATGTCAACATCTTCCATGAGGAACATATCCTGGTTGGTCTTTCGTGTTGTGGAATCCAGTCCGGCATGATATGGAAGGGCTTTGATACCGTTAACCTGAAATGTTTCTGCCAGTTCTTCTACCTTTTTTCTGCTGAGGCAGTATACAATGCCGGATTTACCGGAATTCGATTTAATGTATTTAATGATGTCTCTGATAACATTCTTTGTTTTCGGACGAATCTCGTAATACAGGTTTGGGCGGTCAAAAGAGGATTTGAATACTGTTGCGTCGAGGATGTTGAGATTTTTCTGAATGTCATGTTGCACTTTTGGAGTAGCAGTGGCTGTCAATGCTATCACGGGAACATCATAGCCAATGGTTTCGATCATAGGGCGAAGCCTTCTGTATTCCGGCCTGAAATCATGGCCCCATTCTGATATACAATGAGCTTCATCGATGGCATAGAAAGAAATATTTATGGATTTGAGAAATTCAACATTCTCATTTTTGGTCAATGATTCCGGAGCAACATAAAGTAATTTTGTTTTACCGGCCACCAGATCTTCTTTTACATGGTTCAATTCAGCTTTGGAAAGCGATGAATTCATGAAATGAGCGATACCTTCTTCCGTTCCGAAGTTCCGGATGATATCAACTTGATTCTTCATTAATGCAATGAGAGGAGAAATAATAATTGCTGTACCATTATTGATCAAAGCAGGGAGCTGGTAGCACATGGATTTGCCGCCTCCGGTGGGCATAATTACAAATGCATTTTTGCCGGCCAGGACAGTATTAATAATTTTTTCCTGAGTTCCCTTGAAACGGTCGAACCCAAAAATTTTTTTTAAAAGTTCATGCAGTGATTGATCATCCTTTTTAGCCATACCTTATCTGCCTTAAATTTGAATATATTTGTACTGCATTAGTAAGTCAAGTAAATTTAAAAGGATGCAAGTGTATATAATAAATTAATCAATGAATAGTTATTTAGATACAATGCATCACTTAATACAAATATAATAATAATTAAACTTATAAAGTAAAGTATTTATTAAAATTTTTATTTTGGGAAATAAAGAAGATATAAAACGTATCGGAATAGAAACTATTGAAAAAGAATATAGTGCCATTATTAATTTAAAAAAGTCGGTTAATGATGATTTTGTACGCTGTGTAGAATTGATTTACAATTCGTCAGGAAGAGTGATTGTTGCCGGGATTGGAAAAAGTGCTAATATTGCTACAAAAATTGTTTCCACATTAAATTCTACCGGTACTCCTGCAATTTTTATGCACGCTGCCGATGCAATCCATGGAGACCTGGGAATTATTAAGGAGGATGATATCCTTATATGTGTTTCCAAGAGTGGTGAAACCTCTGAGATCAAGGTGCTTGTCTCTTTGCTGAAAACCCGGAAAAATTCTCTGATTGCTATTGTTGGAAATATCAATTCATACCTCGCAAAACAGGCTGACTATGTTATTGATGTCACAGTTGAAAAGGAAGCATGCCCTAATAACCTTGCGCCAACGGCAAGTACTACCGCACAAATGGTGATGGGTGATGCACTGGCAATGGCTTTGCTGAAATGCAGGGGATTCACAGCTGAGGATTTTGCTAAATACCATCCGGGTGGATCATTGGGAAAAAAACTATACCTGAAGGTTTCTGGTCTTTATATCAGGAATGAAGTGCCTGAAGTTGATATCAATGATGATATACGCTCTGTAATTGTTGAAATATCCTCCAAAAGACTTGGAGCTACCATTGTTTCCGATAAAGGAAAAATAGTGGGGATTGTTACTGATGGCGACCTCAGAAGAATGCTGGAAAAGAATACATCACTGGATTTTATTACGGCTAAGGATGTGATGTCTTTAAATCCCAAAACAATTGACTCTGAATGCTTGGTTGTCAATGCCTTGGATGTGATGCGAAACAATAATATTACACAGCTTGCTGTCCTCAAAAATGATAAATACGTCGGGGTGATTCATTTGCATGATATCTTAAAGGAAGGTATTTTATAAACCTAAACCTCATTTTTTGCGTAAGCAGGTTAATGAATTTAATCAAAAGAATTCCCCGATGTTTGCATATGGGTAAAATATTTCGTCTTGTTTTTATCATATTGCTCTGGCAAATAATATCAACGCCGGTAGATGCCCAGATTACCAAGATCATGGGCCGGGTGATTGATGCCGAAACAAAGGAACCTGTTCTTTTTGCACATGTTTATTTCAAGGGGAAGCAAATAGGTGTTTCCACCGATTTCAACGGGGACTTTTCTGTTGAAACGAAAGCCGTGATTGATTCAATATTCATCTCTTATGTAGGATATGTTTCTCAGGCAAGGAAAATAACTCCCAATATCTTTCAGTCATTAACTATTGAACTTATTCCGGATAAAATATTGCTGAAGGAAGTTGTTATCCTTCCGGGCGAAAATCCGGCTGAGGTATTGCTGAAAAAAATAATTAATAATAAAGAGAACAATAATCGCAAGGAATTTGATGCATACCAGTACGAAGTATACACTAAGATGCAGTTTGATGCTAATAATTTCAATGAAAAGATAAAGGATCGAAGGATTATGCGACAATTCCAGTTTGTGTTTGATTATGTTGATACTTCAACGATAAATGGGAAACCATATTTGCCTCTTCTTATTTCGGAGGTTATCTCAGATGTATATTATTGTAAGAAACCAAAAGGTAAGATTGAAATAATAAAGGCTTCAAATATATCAGGATTTGATAATAAAAGCATTACTCAACTCACTGGAGACTTGTATCAGAACGTAAATATTTACGATAATTATTTTACAATATTTGAAAAGAATTTCGTTAGTCCTATTGCCAATTTTGGCCTGGTATTTTATAAATATTACTTGGTTGACAGTACTTTCATTGGTAACAAGTGGTGTTATCATATAATGTTCAAACCAAGAAGAAAACAGGAATTGACTTTTACCGGGAATTTCTGGGTACATGACACCTCGTTTGCAATAAAAAAGGTTGATATGTTGGCTGTTGATGATGCAAACGTGAATTTTGTCAATGATATGGCCATCAGACAGGAATATGACCTGATTGAAGGAAAACACTGGATGCTGACTAAGGACTACATCCTCGTGGATTTTAATATAGTGGAAGATTCAAAGCGGACCCTTGGATTTTTTGGCCACAGGACAACTTCCTATAAAGATTTTATAATTGATCAACCTAAAGAAAAGGAATTTTATAATTCTCCGGTTGATGTTATTCTTGAGGAAGAAGCCATGGATAAGAGTGAAGAATTTTGGATGGAGGCCCGGCATGAGAAACTCACCGAAAAAGAACAAGGTATTTATAATATGGTGGATTCAGTGAAGAAGGTTCCTGTATTTAATACTTATATCGATATTATTTATATGATCGTAAATGGATATTTACTTTGGGGGAATTTTGAGCTCGGACCTTATATGGAAGTCCTGAGCTTTAATACTATAGAGGGAACAAGGATGAGATTCGGAGGCCGTACAAGCAATAAGTTCAGTACTAAACTGATGTTGGAAGGGCATGTGGCTTATGGGACAAAGGATCAAACATTTAAATGTGGACTTGGATTTATATACATGCTGTCGAAGAACCCCAGGAGAAACTTTGGAGGATCATATCTGTATGATATTGAGCAATTAGGTAAAAGCCAGGATGCTTTTAGTGAGGATAATTTATTCTCGGCACTATTCAGGAGAAATCCTGCAACTAAGTTATCCATGGTGGAAGAGTTCAAGGGATATTATGAACATGAGTGGTTTACGGGATTTTCCAACAGGATCAATTTAATTCATCGTACATTATTTCCTGTTGGAGGGAAAATAATACAAATTAATGAAAATGGTCAAACTATTGATGAAAATTCCATTGTGACCTCTGAGATACGCTTGGATACACGCTTTGCCTATAAGGAGAAATATCTGATAGGTGAATTTGAACGTATTAACTTGGGTACAAAGTATCCGGTGTTGGAAATACAGTATGGATACGGTCTCCCGGGATTATTGGGAAGTGAGTATCGATACAACAGGTTGCAGGTTGGACTTAAACAATGGTTCAATGTTTTTTCTTTAGGATGGTCAAAGTATATCTTTGAAACAGGAAAGATATGGGGCGTCTTGCCATACCCATTGCTGAAACTGATGCCAGGTAATGAAACATATATATTTGAACAATATGCTTTTAACCTGATGGATTATTATGAATTCATCAGCGATGCTTATATTAGCTTTTATTATACCCATCATTTCGATGGATTTATTTTGAACAGGATACCTCTCATGCGTAAATTGAGATGGAGAACAGTGGTACATGCACGTGGTGTGATGGGAAAATTGTCAGAAGAAAATAAAAATTACTCAGAGTTTCCCCAGATCACAAGCAACTTTGAAAAACCATATTATGAAGCAGGGGTAGGGATTGAAAATATTTTTAAGCTTTTCAGGATCGATGCAATTTGGAGGCTAACACATCATAATACAAAACAGTCTGATAATTTTGCTGTATTTGTTTCTATATGGTTCTCATTTTAATTATTTTTGGAGTAATAATTCATGTTATGATTTTAAGAACAGAAGATCTGGTTAAAAAATATGGAAGAAGAACGGTTGTCAGAGATGTTTCATTTAATGTCAACCAGGGAGAGATTGTTGGTTTACTTGGTCCGAATGGCGCGGGGAAAACAACCTCGTTTTATATGATTGTTGGTTTGATCAAGCCTTATTCCGGTAGAGTTTACTTTGATGATATTGACATTACCGATTTCCCGATGTATAAACGGTCTCAGATAGGCATTGGCTATCTTGCACAGGAAGCTTCTGTTTTTAGGAAATTGAGTGTTGAGGATAATATCCGTGCAGTGCTGGAATTCACCAAATTAAATAAAAAGGAACAAAAAGAGAAACTTGAATGTTTGATAGAAGAATTTGGGCTGACTCACGTACGTAAAAATATGGGTATTCAGTTATCAGGGGGAGAAAGAAGAAGAACGGAAATTGCACGTGCTCTGGCTGTGGATCCCAGGTTCTTCTTGCTTGATGAACCATTTGCAGGTGTTGACCCGATAGCAGTGGAAGATATTCAGCAAATAGTCAGCAAGCTGAAAGAAAAAAATATTGGTGTCCTGATCACGGATCATAATGTACATGAAACTCTCTCCATCACCGACAGGGCATACCTTCTTTTTGAAGGAGCAATTCTTAGATCAGGTACTTCTGAAGAATTAGCTGAAGATGAACACGTCAGGAAAGTATACCTGGGCCAGAATTTTGAACTCCGAAGATAGTAGCTGATGACGATCTCGGGCATCCGGCATGTTCTTAATAAAAAAGGCCGGAAGATAGATTAAACTAATCTTCCTGATTATCTTTAACAGTCTCAATGAGTTCCGGGAGGTCCATTCCTATTTTTTTAAGATGTGATATCTTCGGAACACCATTCTTTGTCCAGCCTCTTCTTAGACAGACTGCATCAATAAGTTTTTCGTATTGTTCTTCCCTGTATTTACGTGTTATCGCGACTTTTTCTTCCGTTGTCTTACCTTCAGGATCAATACCTATAATTTCCTTCATTTGTTTATCATACCTGTCGGCCCTGGATTCATATTCCTCAACTGTTACAGGCCCGGCGGCACGGTAAGGTTGGGCATCCCATTTTCTTGTACCAAAACCTCTCCTCAGATTAAAGATACGCTGGAAGTTGTAAACTCGTTCGGATTGTCTTAAAAGTTCTTTTTTATCAAATGGTTTGCCGGTTACAGCGGAATATATGGTGACATAATTATCGACATGTTCGGGTACTTTGGCAGGTTCGTCTGTTTCAGCATTATCAGCAGGTTCGACGTCATTCCAGGGTAGTTTGCATAATCCAACCAGTCCGAACCATGTCCGGAATATGGGGAAGTAATACAGGGCTTCGGCTTTATCCTTGAAGGTAGGGATCTGATTGTTAACCATATCCATAAAGATGAGCCATGCTTCGTCATGCTGCGGGCCTTTATTAGTCATCGCAAAACCACCCTGCTGGGCAAGGGATTCCTTGGAAACGTATTCAGAGTATTCCAGGCCTTTGTTTTCCATACCTATGTCTTGCAGGAACTTTGGGTCACCCCATCCTTTTTCGATGAACAAATTTTTAATTTTCCGAATCCCCATGCCAGCGATTTTGCCAAAACCTTCGCCTCTTGCCAACTGATGCATCAATTCCAAAGCAGAATCTGCATTTCCGAAATTCAGCTTTAGTCCACCTGTCCTTTCCTCGTTAAGGATACCATTTTCATAACATTCCATAATGAATGCAACGGTGGTACCCCAGGTTATTGTGCAGATACCGTAAGTGTCACAGTAAAAGTTTGCTTCAATGATGTAATCCGGATTAAAAATTCCGCAGTTGGATCCCAATCCTCCGGCATTTTCATATTCCGGCCCGTCGACCAGCACTTTTTGACCTTTATACGGGCCTGTCCTCAGTTCATAGTGGTCAATACCTTTGGAGCATGACATATTACATCCGATCCAGCAGCCATCAGGAATGCCCTGTGTGAACCTTGATTTCCATACTTCAGAATGGATAAAATCAGCATCAGGGTGGCTTCCGAATTTGTAATTATGGACAGGCAAAAGATCATAATCGTTCATGATATTTACCAGGTGTGCTGTTCCTTTTGTCCTCATTTCAGCCTGGGAATCATCGAGATCGCGCATTTCTTTGTTAAAGCGTTTACCTCTTTCAATGATGGGCCGGAGGTCGGCTACATTATTCAGGTTACCTTTTACACCGGGGATCTTAACAACCAGGGCCTTGACATGTTTATCTCTGAAAACAGTGCCAATACCTCCACGTCCGGCCTGCTTCAGCCTGACAGCCTTTCTCTTCGGATCATAAAAACTGAAGTTAAGCATGCCGATCAGTGATTGTCCGGCAGCAGCACCTGAGGATACGACGCTGATGTTTTTCTTGTCCTTTTCATTATCTGCATACATCCCGGTCAGGATTTCAGCCAGCATATGGCTGTCTTTAGGTTCATAAGGTGCCTCAACAATTTCTACTGTGTGATTGACACCATCAATGAAAATAATTATATCTTTTTCGGATTTGCCTTGTAATTCAAGGCCATCAAATCCTGCAAACTTGATATAAGGGCCAAAATAACCACCGACATTACTATCCATGATAGAATCTGTTTGAGGGGAGATAGATACACAAATGGATTTTCCGGTGCCCGAGTATTGTGTGATGCCGCCAATTGGCCCGGAAAAAATATTGATCTCATTTTCAGGGTCGTTCCATTTTGTATTGGGTTTGGTAGCATCCCATAATAACTTTAATCCGTATCCTTTGCCACCGATGAATTTTTCTTTCATTAAAGGAGAGACGTCTTTTTCCCTGATATCGTTGTCAGAAATGTTGATATATAAAAGCTTATCGGTATAGCCTCTGAACAAAGGAGTCCAATTGTAAGACCATTTCTTCAAAAGTTTATGGCCTTTTTTCATTTCTTCGATATTCATAACTATGTTGTTTTAAAAGAATAATCTACATGATTCCATAGCAAAAATATTAATTAAAATCCTGATAAGGAAATAAATTCAAATTTCTGTCAAAAATTACACAAATATTAGAATAAAGACACCAATAACTATCCTAATGTATATTATCTTTGTTATCCTGATAGTTAATGGAAGATTGTTATATCATGCATTTCGGTGAAATAAAGGAAAAAATTAAGGACAAGGTAATAGGAATTGCCGGCTGTGGAGGGTTAGGTTCTAATTGTGCGATTGCTCTGGTCAGGGTTGGCATTATCAGGTTGATCGTCGCTGATTTTGATTGCATTGAGGAATCAAACCTTAACAGACAGTATTATTTTATTAACCAGGTGGGAAGGAAAAAAGTGTATGCCCTGAAAGATAATCTTATGGCTGTTAATCCCAATGTAAGTGTTGATGCTTTTGATATCAGATTAACACCTGATCTTATTTTAAAAATATATAAAGATTGTGATGTAATCGTGGAAGCTTTTGACGATGCAGAAGACAAAAAGATGATTATTGAAACCATACTTGATAAAATGCCTGACAAGCTTGTTGTATCCGGAATTGGGCTGGCAGGATGGGGTGATAATAATTCCATTCATACATCGCAGTATGGAAATTTATATATATGCGGAGATAATATTAAAGAGGTGAACGAGGATAACCCACCGCTTGCTCCCAGGGTAGGAATAGTGGCAAATATGCAGGCCAATCAGGTACTTGAAATATTATTGAAAGAGAGAACATAATGAAGATAATGCTAAATAACAGGGAAGAAGATATTGACATGAATCAATTAACTGTTTCAGAATTGCTGGAACTGAAAAAATTTACTTTTCATTTAATTATTACCAAAATTAACGGAAGACTTGTTAAAAAGGAGGAAAGGGATTCAGCAATTATCTCGGATGGGGATGAAGTTATTGTACTGCACATGATCAGCGGAGGTTAGCTCCGTGTAACTATTAATTTTTTCTAAAGTATTTCAGCTACCACAAACGTACTACCTCCGATAAAAACCAGGTCGTCACTTCCCGCATTGGTTTGCGCTGTCGTATATGCTTCTTTTACAGATCCATATACCGATCCAACAAGATTGTATTTATTACTTTCATATTGTAATCTTTTTTGATCCATTCCCCTGGGAATATTTGCTTTGCAGAAATAATAGGTCGCATCTTCTGGTAATATGGGCAGAACTCCCATTAAATTTTTATCATTAACCACCCCGAATACAAAATGCAAATGCTTGTAATAAATGCTTTTAATTTGTTTCGTAACTAATCTTATGCCATCGGGATTATGTGCAATATCACAGATTGTTAATGGGTCGTTTGATAAGATTTGCCAGCGGCCAGCCAGTTTGGTAGATTTTATAACATTATAAAAACCTTTCCTGATTTGCTTTTCTTCAATTTTAAATTCGAGTTGGTTCAGCACGTCAACAAGTTGAAGTGTCGTCTTAATATTTCTTTGTTGATAGAACCCTGTTAAAGGACATTTCAGTTTACTAAGGTAAAGTTGCTTTTCCCTGAAGATGTCCATAACCATCCAGTGCCTCAATGTACCTGTGATTTTATCGTTTTTTATATCAAGGTTCTGATCAGCAAAAGTAATTTCGGTTTTTTTTTGCTGTGCTTCATTGATGAATATCTTACGGGTTTCCACCTGGGTTTCTCCTATAATAACAGGAACACCATGTTTGATGATAGCTGCTTTCTCGGTTGCTATCTTTTCCATGGTGTCACCGAGAAATTGTGTATGATCCAGGCCAATATTAGTAATAACCGAAACGATGGGTTGGATGATATTGGTTGAGTCAAGCCTGCCACCTAAACCAGCTTCAATTACTGCAATGTCAACTTTTTTTTCGCAGAAATATTTGAAAGCCATGCCTACTGTCATTTCGAAAAATGATGGCTTGATCTTTTCAAAATCAGTCCTGTATTTATTGATGAAGGATACTACGAAGCTCCTTGGAATCATTTTTCCATTGATCCTGATCCTTTCCCGGAATTCTTTCAGGTGAGGTGAAGTATATAGTCCTGTCTTTAATCCTTTGGTTTGCAGTATTGAAGCGATTAGATGTGCCGTAGAACCTTTTCCGTTGGTGCCGGCTATATGAATGGATCTGAAGTCATTTTGAGGATTGTCCAGCAGATTACAAATAGAAATGGTGTTATCAAGATTGGTTTTGTATGCTGCCGGACCAATTCGCTGGTACATCGGCAAATGATTGTACATATAATCGAGTGCCTGCTGGAAAGTCATATGTTCTTTATTGGGGAGCGAAATGTTATTTTTCTAATTGATCCGGATAAAATTATAGGTTATTGACCCTTTTTGCACGTCGGGAGCATTTGGATCAGGATTAAAAATTGACCGGAGAGCTGCTTCCTTAGTAAGCTTGCTTAACCGAAGATCGGCAATGTTGGTTCCTTTGGCACCGGCAACTGCTTTAACCACTTTTCCTTCCTTGTTTACCCAGATAGTTACAATGATCTTGCCTTGTTCCTGTGAAATATAAGAAGGTTTTGGCAAGTGTTTGGCCCCGCGGCCACCCAGACTATATGAAATACCATTGCCTGCACCTCCCAATCCGTCATGATTATTCACATCAGGATCACCATGAGGTTTGCCCTGGTCCCCGGGTTGTCCTGTTTCACCTTCATTCTGTCCCGTTCCGTCTGTGGATTTTCCTTTATATATGGCTCTTGGATCAACCTTTGGTTGTTCCGGTTTCTCCAGTGGCTTTTCTTCAACTTTTTGTGGTGGTTGTTCAACAGGTTTTTCTTCTTCTACCTTTTTTTCTTCTTTATTCTCTTCAATAACAGGTGCTTCTTCTGCTTTCTGAGTTATGATATCTTCCTTTTGTTCTTCCTGTTGGGGTGGGGTAGGTGGGGGTGTTTCCTGTTTTTTTGGTGTCGGTTCTTCATGTTGGATCCTGCCTGTACCCTGATCGCTGGTTCCCAGATTGACTTCCACACCTTCTTCTCCCGGTAGCGGTAAAGGTGTTGAAAGTCCGAAGAAAATAATGACTAACAATACCAGTAAATGGAACAATATGGTCCCGAATATGCCTTTTATTTTGTTTTTCTTATTTGTCATTTTATTTCCGGGGTCTGGTTGCAAAGATGACCTTATGTTTGGTATTGTATTTTTTATTGATGTTGTTTACAGCATCAATAACATTAACTACATATTGAACGGGAACGCTCTTGTCGGATTTGAGCACCACTGATCCATCAAGATGTCCTGCAAGTTTTTCGTCAATGATATTTTGTAACTGGAGTTCGCTTACCCTTTTGCTACCTACGTAATACTGATACTGTGCATTGATATATACCGTGACGGTCTGTTTGGCAAGGGTTTTACTGTTGCTTTGAGGTAAAAGCAATTTAATGGCATTTGGGGCAACAATTGTTGATGTGAGCATGAAGAATATTAGCAACAGGAATACCAGGTCTGACATGGAGGCCATGCTGAATTCCGCCTTTCTTTTATTTCTGATTTGAATTGCCATGATCTGGTTTTTATTAAGATGCCGGTTCGTTAAGCAAGTCCATAAACTCTGTTGAACGTGCTTCCAGTAAATAGACCAGTTTTTCAATTCTGGCTACAAGGATGTTGTAACAGATATAGGCGATAATACCAACGATCAGTCCTCCGACGGTTGTGATCATAGCCTGGTAAATGCCTGTTGACAATAATGAGATATCAATATTGTTTCCTGCCATTGACATATCATAAAATGCAATTATCATACCTATTACAGTTCCCAGGAATCCCAGCATGGGAGCAGCTCCTGCAATGGTAGCAAGGCCGGCAACATTTTTCTCAAGCCTGGAAACTTCCAGTTTGCCGACATTTTCTATGGCGGTGTTAATATCGTTTAATGGTCTTCCTATACGCATTAAACCTTTTTCAATCATGCTGGCAATCGGACTACTATTGTTCTTGCACAGGGCAAGAGCTGAATCAACTCTTCCGTTATGAATGAAATCACGAATATTATTCATGAAATTTTTATCTTCCCTGGATGCCTTGTTAATAGTTGAAAACCTTTCCAGGAAAATATAAATGGCTATGATAGAAAACAATCCAAGAATAGCCATAATCCATCCTCCCTTTAGAACAAGATCATAGATTGATAGTGTAATTTCAGTTGGTTCTTCTCCTACTACCTCAACAGCAGTACTGGTAATTTGCAATAAGATTCCTGTTTCCATTTCTTGAATAATTTGCCGTCAAAGGTATAGAGATATTGATATTATATGCCTTTGACACAGTAAAGATCTTAACTAATTCATGTTAATATTAACTGTGAATTATAAAATTTATTATACTTATTGGAGGGTGATAAAAACCGGTTAATCAAACAGCCGGCTTATTTATTGAATAAATACATCCCCCGGTATGGTCTTTAATAGCTCCGGTCACAGATTTAAGGATATTAATTTCATTTTGCATACGAAGAACACCCAAAAAGGCGAAGATCAAAGCTTCTTTGTAATGGATGGTTATCTCATCCGGAACAATAATTTGATGTTCTGATATATCTTTTATCTTTTCCATAAGATAGGAATTATATGCTCCACCTCCTGTTACCAGCATCTTCCCTTTCTTTTTATTTCCGATTACTGCATTGATCTGGTAGGCAATATGTTCTGTAAAGGTTCTCAAAATATCCCCGGGTTTTTGGGAAGATTTGTTCAGTAAGGGGAATAATTGCTCACTTACCCATTCGAACCCAAGAGATTTTGGAGGTTGTCTGCGGTAGTAATCCAGACTATTCAATTCATCGAATAATTTCATCTCAATATTGTGGGTTCTGGCTATTTGACCATATTCATCAAATGGTTTACCGAGTAATTCACTGTACTTATTTAAAACTATATTGCAGGGACAAATGTCGAATGCAACCCGTTGGCCAGAATGATCATATGATATATTTGCAAAACCTCCAAGGTTTAAACAATAGTCAAACTCAGGGAAAAGCATTTTATCTCCGACAGGTACCAATGGTGCTCCCTGTCCCCCAAGGGCAATATCGGTTGTTCTGAAATCACATACAACCGGAAGGTTAGTGGTGGCTGCAATGAATGCTCCGTTGCCTATTTGTAGTGTAAGATGTTCGCCAGGACGGTGAAAAACAGTATGGCCATGAGATGCAATAAAATCAGGGTTGCACTTCAGGTCTTCCATAAATTTTTTAACCAATTGCCCCAGGAACTTTCCATAATGTATATCGGTTTGCCGCAGAACATGGGCTTTTTGATCCGGAAGGGTTTTCAATCTTTCTTTCCATTCTTTCGGATATGGGTATGTTTTTGCTATAATGATCGTATGATCCCATATTCCGTTTTGGTATTTAAAATGGCAGTATGCCAGATCAACACCATCAAGTGAGGTCCCGGACATTATGCCTATCACTTTATATTCCCGGTTTGTATTTTTCATAGAACCCCGGTAACTTTTTCCAACTCCATTTTTCTGGAACCTTTGATCAGGATTGAAGCATTTTTTATAGGACAAGAAGATTGGATCCAGTGCTTAGCTTCATCAACGTCATTAAATACAATGAATCCTTCATCAGTAAGAACAAATTTAAATTGTTCTCCGATAAGTATAACTTGATCAATTTTCAGTTTTTTGATTAATTCCAGGATTCTTTTATGTTCGTTGTGGCTTTCTTTTCCCAGTTCCAGCATATCACCAATGATAATGACCTTGTGTTTTGCAGGTATTTTATCAAATTGAAGTATGGCAAGTTCCATACTGGTGGGATTAGCATTATAAGTATCCATAAATATCATATTGGATACTGTATTAATAACCTGAGACCTATTGTTGCCGGGAGTAAAACTTTCAATGCCTTTTTTAATCAGATCTGTATTAACTTTAAAAAACCCCCCGATCGATATGGCTGCCAGAATATTATAGAAATTATAATCACCAAAAAGTTTTGTGTTTATTTTTATTGGCCCATCTGGACTTTTCCACAGGATTTCCAGGTACGGAATTGTGTTTTGAATACTGGCTGTATAGTTTCCGCTGTTCACCGAGCCGTATGTTATTCTTTGATTACCTTCGGAAAGGTTCATCAATAACTTATCATCATGATTTGTAAAAACAATACCTTTATTCGATTTAAGGAAATGGTAGAGTTCACTTTTAGCCTTAATTACACCGTCAATACTTCCAAATCCTTCAAGATGTGCTTTTCCGATATTTGTTATGACTCCAAAACCGGGTTGTGTAATATTACATAAAAGACTGATTTCCCCGATATGGTTTGCCCCCATTTCTATAACAGCCATTTCTGCTTCCGTAGGTATGGATAAAATGCTGATCGGAACACCGATATGATTATTAAGATTTTCTTTGGTGCCAAAAGTGTGATATTTTTGACAAAGAACAGCTTTAATAAGTTCTTTGGTGGTAGTTTTGCCATTGGTTCCGGAAATAGCAATGAAGGGAATATCCATTTGCTGCCTGTGATATTTTGCAAGATCCTGCAATGTTTGCAGGGAGTCCCGGACAAGGATATATTTATCGTCAACCTTGTATTTTGGGTTATCAATAACTGCTATTGTTGCTCCTTTGGCAATGGCATTTTTAGCAAAGGAGTTTCCATCGTAGTTTTCACCTTTCAGTGCGAAGAAGATAGCATTTTTTTCAATGGTTCTTGAATCGATCGACACCTTCCGGTGATTCCTGTATATGCGATACAGTTCTCTAATAAGGATATCCATGAAAAGCTAAATAAAACCCCATCCTGATGTTTTCAGAATGGGGTATTTCTTATTTGGTAATAATGTTATCATCCGCCAGGTATCGGGCTTCCAACCCTGGTCATTGCACACCGGAATCCAATATAGCTGGTGGCCATATTTTCGTCGAGATATCTTCTGACACTCGGGCTGAGGAAATAGGCCGGGTCACGCCATGATCCGCCTTTGTATACTTTAACCCTGTCACTGATCATGGATGTGACTCCATATTCATACATATATTCAGTGGTATTGGTATTTTTAGGCAGGGCTTTCCAGTCGGTAGAAATAACAGTTTGAGGATCACCATCTTTATAATTAATATTATCTGCTTTGTTATAGTTACGCCTGCTGGCAATCTCTTCGGTAGCAACTTCTTCATAGCGGATTTTGCCGAGGCTGTCTTTTTCAACAAGAAATCCGTCAAAATCTCTGACAGGATTTTTAAATACATTTCCTCTGTATGGATTGAAATCAGCAAAATCTTCAAGTGATAATGGTCTGTAAACATCTTCTACCCATTCACTAACGTTACCGCCCATGTTATACAGGCCATAATCATTTGGCCAGTAGGAGCCAATGGGAGCTGGTATGTCAGCGCCATCGTTTATATTACCGGCAACACCCATATAATCACCACGGCCACGTTTGAAGTTAGAGACGAAATTACCATAATACTTTTTTTCATCGGTTCTGGTATAGTTTCCGTTCCAGGGATACCTTCTTCTTTCAACAACACGTTCATATAATGTGTTTCCAATGAGCCCCAGAGCTGCATATTCCCATTCTGCTTCAGTGGGTAAGCGGTATTTGGGCAACAATATTCCATCTGAGATACCAGCTCTGCGCTGTCCTGTACTGCTTGGGTTGAGGTTCTGGAGTGGTTTATTTACCAATCCCTCATACTGCCCTGCCAGGTATGCTTCAGTGTTAAAGTTGTTTTCATTTTCCTGGTCAGGATCAAAATCCAGGATACCAGCATCAATTAATAGTTGTTCATTAACCCTGTCGGTTCTCCACAAACAATAATTGTTGGCTTGTACCCAGGTAACGCCAACAACAGGGTAGTTATGGAAGGCAGGGTGACGCAAGTAGGTTTCAACCAGAGGTTCGTTATAAGCCAACCTGTCACGCCATACCAGGGTATCTGGTAAAGCTTTGTTGTATACCTGGGGGTAATTACCACTAAATACTCTTTTTAACCAATAAAGGTATTCAAGGTAATCCAGGTTGCTTACTTCTGTTTCATCAATATAGAATGAAGAAATTGTTACCCTTCTTGGGAAATTGTTCCATTCATATAACATGTCGTCTTGTGTTGAACCCATAAGAAAAGTTCCGCCTTCAATCAAGACCAATCCCGGACCTGTTGGTTGTTCTTGTAATGGTGATACTTCAAAACCTCCATTTTCAGGATTATTATATTCCCAACCGGTAGTTCGGGACGAATCTTTCCTTCTGAAAAATGAGCAGGAAGTTAAGGAAGAAGTGAAAATCACCAACAATGTTAGATAAATAAATCTGTGGTTCTTTGCCATTATCTTTATGATTTAATTTATTTTAATAACTAAAACTTGGGGCAATTTATTGCCCTGATACGTCTTCTTTTTTCAGCGATGCAACTAAAGTGGTAGGCAAGTGATATTTCATGCGCCCCACCACTAACATTTTTCATCTCTGACAAAGTGATATCATAACTGTATCCTATAATAAACCTTTTATATTCTATACCAGCCATTGGAATCAGGGCATCTGCATTTTCAAAATTGTGCCTAAACCAGGCTCCCAGGATGAACGGATATTTTGTAAAATACAAACCAATATTGAGCTTATGAAAGTTATACTGTTGTTCATATAAAAAGTTCGGTGAAATTGAAAATTTTCCATAATTTTCATCATATGAGTCTTTTCCGGACAGATCGATCAATGCACCACCATGCACTGTGATTTTCATGTATAACTTGCTTTCATTGCCGCTGTAAAATGAATTATTTGGTTCTGTCAAATGATGAACGGCGACACCGCCATAAATATTGTCTTTATAGCTAATTGTAATGCCGGCTGAAAAATCAGGGAAACCGATGTTTGTTTTGTCAGGAGGTGTTTCCTGATTCCCGATGTTTGGATTGTAACCATAGTTGGGATCAATTTGCTCTCCAAACTGTAAAGCATTCCAATCCAGCTTTGTCTGGATATAACTCCCCTGTATTGCAGCACTCATATATATGTGTTTGCTTGCCTTGAACTTGAATGAATACATGACGTTAATCATGTTGGTGTTCAGCATACCATCCCCGGCCTGGTCGGCAATAAAATTCACACCAACACCACCTGAAATTTTCTTAACATACATGTCAAATGAAGCACTGTATGTAATGAAGCTTTTTGACAGTGCGGGCCACTGGTTTCGGTAGTTTAAACTTATATTTGGACAAATTGTAGCACCTGCCAGAGCTGGGTTCAAGTAAAGAGGATTACCGTAATACTGCGAAAAATGAGCGTCTGGTAATGATTGAGCAAAGTTGGATTCAGCAATCACTAAAGTTAAAAGAGTAATTAATATGGCAAATTTTTGTAGCATAATATTATTTGCAAATAATAAATAAAGATAACAAATATACAATTTTACAAAGAATTTTTTAAATCGGTGGTGATTTTAATAAATTTCTTTCTATTTGCAATATTGACATACAGGTAACGTTAAACTTCAAATTCATATTGTTATTAAAGCAATTTATACTCTTTCTTAAACAATAGTAATAAACTGATCCATTATATTAAGGTACAAATATGTATTTTATCTGTAAAATAGATTATGTGAGAATAAGATATTTCATCGTTACACTGGTCATATTTTTTATGTCCTTTATTGCTGCTGCCAATCCTGACGATTCAAGAAGGGTTCTTAATTGGCAACCCATTCAGAAATTCAGGATAACAGATGAACAAGTAATATACCAGTTGTATTTTGATGGTGCTATATATACAACCCGGTCACCCGGAATACCACTTTATTCAGAAAGATTCCCAATACAGATAACTAGTGCAAAGATTAGTGCTCAATTGATAAATAAACAATTTGAGGAAATTAATGATCCAAACCTGACTAAAATAGCCGTGTTATCATTTATCAAAGACAGGATCATGGTTGATGCCTCAGTGGTTTTTGAGCGCAAGGTTCCTTTTGCTGTTGTCTCATTTATACCAATGAGAAAAAACTCTTCTACAGGTAAGTATGAAAAGTTGGTATCATTTGAAATAAAAATGGAAGTGGACGAAGATTTATCCGTAAGAAAATATTCTTTAAGGCCTTTTAAGCAGAATTCTGTGTTGGCTATGGGCAATTGGTATAAGATCGCTGTCAATAAGACAGGAATCCATAAATTATCATACAACGACCTTGCCAATATGGGAATGCCGGTAGCTTCAATTGATCCAAGGAATATAAGTGTCTATGGTAATGGTGGAGGGATGTTGCCCGAAAAAATATCTTCTTTCAGATATGATGACCTGATGGAAAATGCAATTGAAGTTGTAGGTGAAGATGATGGAAGTTTCGATCCCAATGATTATGTCCTGTTTTATGCTGAATCTCCACATATCTGGAATTATAATCCTGTGAACGATGAATTCAATCATATAATTAATATTTATTCAGATTACACATATTATTTCATAACTGCAGACCAGGGCCAGGGAAAGCGCATTATGAACCAGGCCTCTGTTGGAACCACACCTACCCATTATGTTGACAGGTTTACAGATCACAGCTATTATGAATTGGACAAAGTGAATCTCGTTAATACCGGCAGGACCTGGTTCGATTATCCTCCATTTGATATTACAACCTCTTATAATTACAGTTTTACCTTTCCGAATATTGACTTAAGTATTCCTGTTTTTATTAAAAGCTCTGTTGCAGCCAGGTCATTCACAACAAGTAATTTCAAATATTATTATAACAATGGCCTGATTATGACCATTAGCGTGGATAAAATATCAAATTCTGCTTTCTCCGCCTATGCCAAATCAAAAACAGGAAAAACCACTTTCTATGCCACCGGAACCGCTATCAATCTCCGTGTTGACTATAACAAAACTTCCACTGGTGCAATAGGCTGGATGGATTACATAGAGTTGAATGCGGTGAGGTTTTTGAAATATACCGGAAGCCAGATGTCATTCAGGAATACGGAGTCTGTGGGGATTGGGAATGTGGCGGAATTCATCGTTCAGAATGCTACATCATTAGTCCGGATTTGGAATGTTACTGATCCGCTGAATATTGCCAGGGTTAATGCAACTTTAAACGGGACAAATCTTAGTTACAGGCTTCAGACGGATTCATTACAGGAATTTATAGCATTTAATGGCACTGCCTACTATACTTCTTTCTTTATTAAGAAGGTGGAAAATCAAAACCTGCATGGGATCAGCCAAAATGATATGATCATTGTCAGCTATCCTTCCTTCCTTAGCGAAGCATATAGATTGGCTGGCCACCATCAGGAAATGGATGGTTTGAGTGTGTTTGTAGTGGAACCTGAAAAATTGTACAATGAATTCTCCTCCGGCGCTCAGGATATTACGGCCATCAGGGACTTTATGAAAATGTTGTATGACAAGGCCACGCCTGGAAAAGAAACCCGGTATTTGCTGTTATTCGGTGATGCTTCTTTTGATTATAAGAACAGAATTGAAAACAATACGAATTTTGTTCCTACATGGGAAGATACAAAGTCTTTAGCCATCTCCAGTTCCATTGCGACTGATGATTATTATGGCTTCCTTGATGATAACGAAGGAACCAGTGTAAAAGAAACCCTGGATCTGGGTATCGGCAGGATGCCTGTTCGATCTGTCGAACAAGCCAGGGATGCCGTGAATAAATCAATTCATTATGCCGGAAATCAACCTGAAGTGATGGGTAGTTGGCGTAATGTGGTCTGTTTTGTAGCCGATGATGAAGATGGAAATATGCATATAAACCATGCAGAACAAATGGCTAAAAGAATTGATACGACATATAAAAATTACAATATTGATAAGATATATGTTGATGCCTATCCTCAGGTTTCCACACCTGGCGGACAACGATCCCCTGAAGTTAATGCGGCGATCAACAGGAAGATTGAAAAAGGTACCCTGATCATGAATTATACGGGCCATGGGGGAGAAGTTGGCTGGGGCCATGAAAGAATACTGAATATATCCGATATTAATGCATGGTCAAATTTTGATAAGCTATCGGTCTTTATCACTGCCACTTGTGAATTTAGCCGCTATGACGATCCTGAAAGAACTTCTGCAGGGGAACTGGTATTCCTTAATCCTGTTGGTGGTGCTGTGAGCATGTTTACAACTGCCAGGGCAACTTATGGAAGTTCTAATTTCCACCTTAACAGCGCAATTTATGATTACGCATTTGAGAAAATTAATGGAGAATACCCCAGGTTTGGCGATCTGATAATGATGGCGAAAAACCAAAGTGGATATGTTACTGAGAATGACAAGAAATTCATTTTGTTTGGAGACCCGGCAATTCATCTGGCTTATCCTCAATTCAATGTAGTGACTAATACGATCAATGGTACTGTTGTGAATATTATTCCTGATACACTTAAAGCATTAAAAAAGATTACCGTTACAGGAGAGATTCAGGATGATAACAGTAATAAGATCCATGGATTCAACGGCATCATTTACCCCATTGTATTTGATAAACCTTCAAAGGTCAAAACACTGGCTTCTGATCCTTCCAGTTATCCCTATATCTTTGAAATAAGAAACAGCATTTTATACAAGGGTATGGCGAGTATAACTAACGGTGAATTTTCCTTTACGTTCATTGTTCCAAAAGATATTGCGTATCAGTTCGGGTATGGCAAAATCAGCTACTATGCTAATAATCCATCTGATGATGCGAGTGGTTACTATGAAAATGTCATAATAGGGGGCTATGAAAGTGGTGTCGTGGTTGATGACACAGGACCGGAAATAGAAATATATATGAATGACGATAGTTTTGTCTTTGGTGGAATTACAGATGAAAACCCGGTATTGTTGGCTTTTATGATTGATTCAAGCGGTATAAATACTGTTGGTAATGGAATAGGACATGATATCGTCACGGTACTGGATAAGAACACGGATAAATCCATCAATCTCAATGATTATTATGAAGCGGACATGGATAGCTATAAAAGCGGTTCAATAAGGTATCCGTTCTCGGAACTTGAAGATGGATTGCATACCCTGAGTTTGAAAGTCTGGGATGTTTATAACAATTCATCATCGGCATATACTGAATTTGTTGTTGCCGAATCAGCAGAGCTGGCCATAGAACATATATTGAATTATCCCAACCCATTTACAACTCATACGGAATTTTATTTTGAACATAATCAACCAAACTCGACACTTGAAGTACTTCTGCAGGTTTTTACTATCTCAGGAAGGCTTGTGTACTCATATAATGATATAATTATAACAAACGGATTCAGATCAGGGCCGATTCCACCTTATGGATGGGATGGAATGGATGATTTCGGCGACTGCCTGGGCAGAGGTGTCTACTTATATAAGTTCGGAGTGAGAACAATGGATGGATCTTATGCAAATAAACTGGAGAAATTGGTCATCCTGAGATAAATTGCCAATAAATATTGGCAATTTTGTGCAACCAAATGAATAATGCTACTGTCTATGTTAAAACAATTAGTAATAGATTAATATATGTATAGATATATACTATTGATTTTCTTATTATTCTCAACCCTGATTTCTCCTGGTAATGATCAGGTGTACCAAAAGAAAATCGTATGGCATGATATACAAAAGATATATCTGACAGATGATATTTACACTTATATTTTAACTTTTAAAGGTTCTTTACTGGATCAACAAACCGGATTTTTACCTGTCTTTTCGGAGCGTATTAAGCTGAATTCCAATAATGTCATAATAACGGCACATATCAGGAATGCCTTCTATGACACAATACCTGATAATGAGATCATATTGCTGGAAGACCGGGATTTGATAAGTGCTGATATTGAAGTCAGGACAAGTATTGTTTTCGAGCGTAAAAAACCATTTGCAGATATTTCATTTGTTCCGATAAGAAAAAATCCTGAAAAAGGGATCTTTGAAAAGCTTTTATCATTTGAACTGGTACTTGAGATCAAACAAGGGCCTCAATACATTACCGGCAGTCGTGATTTTTATGCAATGAATTCAGTGCTGGCAACAGGTGAATGGTATAGAATAGGGATTCATAACACAGGCATACACATCATTACATACAATGATCTGGTTAACATGGGGATCGATGTTGTATCTGTTAACCCTGATAATATCAGGATATTCGGCAATGGTAACGGTATGTTGCCTGAAGCCAATGGAGAGAACAGGTATGATGACTTGATTGAAAATCCTATTATGATAATAGGAGGGGGCGACGGACAGTTTGATGAAACGGATTATATTTTGTTTTATGGCCTTGGCCCAACAGAGTGGAGATATAACCAGTTCAACGGATTATTTGAACATCAACTCAATTTGTATACTGATAATTCTTATTATTTCCTGAACACAGACCTGGGTGCCGGGAAGAGAATCACTCAGGATACACTGGTCACTACAGAGCCTACTGATACAATATCAGCATTTACCGATTATGCCTTTCATGAATGGGAAAATGTTAATATTTTGAAAACCGGAAAATTATGGTTTGGCGAAATTTATGATGATATCACTTCATATGATTACCAGTTTACCTTTCCCTATATTGACCTTGGTTCCAAGGTAAGCATAAAAACTAATATGGCTGCCAGATCCAGTGTTAACAGTAACTTTGACTTTTACACCGATGGAATAATGATCCTTTCAACAGAGATAAACAAGATCAACGTGCTTTCCACTATTTATGCATATTCAACAACACCTGATTCTGTGAGTTTCTATCCATCAGATAAAGATATAACGATCACTGTTGATTTTAATCAAACCAGCGACATAGCTATTGGCTGGATGAATTATATCGAACTGAATGCCAGGAGACACCTGATATTTGATGGTGGGCAATTGTCATTCAGGGATAATTATTTAACCGGGCCGGGAAATACAGGCCTTTTCAAACTGGCTAACGCTACTGCTTCCATAAATGTCTGGGATGTGACTGATATTTTTAATGTTAAGGTTATTCCCGGATCTCTGGCCGGTAATGAATTTTCTTTTAAGATTGCTATTGATCAACTTCATGAGTTCGTTGCTTTTGATGGCACATTTTATCACCCTGTTGACTTTGTTGAAAAGATTGAAAACCAAAACCTGCACGCATTAGCTCCGGCTGACTTTATCATTGTAAGCCATCCTTTATTTATGGATCAGGCAATACGGCTTGCACAACTGCATTATCAATATGATGATTTCACTTGTATTATTGTTACTCCCCAGGAAGTCTATAATGAATTTTCATCAGGAGCACAGGATATAACAGCGATAAGGGATTTCTGTAAGATGATATATGATAAGGCAGATAGTACCAATATGCCCCGTTATCTTCTGTTGTTCGGGGACGGATCTTATGATCCAAAAGACAGGGGTGAAAACAAGGGAAATTTCGTGCCTGTCTTTCAATCTAAGGAATCCCTGAAACATGGTTATTCATTTGTGACAGATGATTATTTGGGTTTGTTTGATCCTACTGAGGGTCAAAATGCTTATGGAAAAACCATTGATATTGGTATTGGTCGTTTTCCTGTTAATACCAGTGATCAGGCAAGGGAAGTTGTTGATAAAATTGAACATTATCTCACCAGGAGTGATTCGTTGATGGGAGACTGGCGTAACCTGATCTGTTTCATCGCCGACGATGAGGATAATAATATTCATTTTAAACAGGCTGAAAGACTCCAGACAATAATAGATACATCATACACTGTATATAATATTAACAAGATATACCTGGATGCTTATAAACAGGTTTCTACTCCGAGTGGCCACAGGTATCCGGATGTTAATACCGCAATTATAGAAACTATTGAAAAAGGCGCCATTATCATCAATTATACTGGTCATGGAGGAGAAAATGGCTGGTCGCACGAAAAAGTGTTGGATATTCCAACTATCAATTCATGGAGGAACAAGAACAATATGCCTCTGTTCATAACGTCAACGTGTTCATTCGGCCGGTTTGACGATCCCAGTATCACATCTGCAGGTGAATGGATGATGCTGAATCCTGAAGGAGCGGGTGTAAGTTTGTTTACTACAACCCGGCTGGCATGGTCCGACCCTAACTTTAAACTCAACCGCGTAATAATTCAGCATGCTTTTGAAAAGATTAACGGTGAGTATCCAAGACTGGGTGACCTGATGAGAATATCAAAAACCTTGATGCACAGCAGCCAAAGTATGAAGAATTGGGCTTTACTGGGAGATCCTGCATTAATGCTTGTTTATCCGGAATATCTGGTGAAAACCATATCAATTACTCAAGAGGAAATAAAGGAGCAATCAGATACCATTCAATCCATGTCGCAAGTGACAGTACATGGTATTATTACTGATGAATCGGGCAACCAGCTTGATGGATTCAATGGATTCCTTATACCTGCTGTTTTTGATAAAAAAATTAAAAACTATACACTTGGGAATGACCCGAGTAGCCAGGTGGTAATGTTTTACTTGCAGAATAAAGTTTTGTATAAGGGTAGGATAAGTATAATAAATGGGGAATTTACTTTCACATTTATAGTTCCTAAGGATATTATTTATTATTACGGTGATGGGAAAATAAGTTATTATGCATATGATACTTTAAATTACAGTGATGCACGTGGATATGAGAAGATTATTATTGGTGAAGTGAACCCGGATGCTCAAATGGATTATAATGGCCCGGAAATCACGTTATTTTTAAATGATACAAATTTTGTTTCCGGTGGATATACGGATAATAATCCCGTATTGTTAGCGTTCCTGAACGATGAACAAGGCATCAATGCTTTCGGAAACGGTATAGGACACGATATTATAGGATATCTGGACGATGCCAGTTCTCAGTCATTTGTCCTTAATAATTTTTTTGAGCCGGATATCGATAGTTATCAAAGCGGAAAAATAACCTATCAGCTTTATGATCTGGCGGATGGCCTGCATACTTTACATATAAAGGCTTGGGATATATATAATAACCCAACTGAAAATAGTATTGCATTTGTGGTTAATGTTAATGGCCAGATTAACCTGAGCAGCGTTTATAATTATCCCAATCCTTTTAAAAGCAAGACGAGGTTCCAGTTTTATCATAATAAGCCTGATAATTTTTTTGATATTGATATAGAAATTTACAACATCATGGGACAATTGGTAAGGATTATTCAGCAAAGGGTTTTTGCACAGGGTCAGAAAACCGAATTCATTGAATGGGATGGGACAAACCAAAATGGCAAAAAATTGAGCTCAGGAGCATATTTTTACAAGATGAAGGTTAGAGATGAACAGGGAACCTATACTGAAGTTTCACAAAAATTGATCATCAGTAAATAATCTTCATAATATATTCTTATAATAATCGTTACATTTGCACTTCATTTTAATTATGTATAGTTAAATTCTCCGCCGCACTGATAAATCGGCATATGCGGGTTGCGGTGAAAATTTATTAATAATAGCCGGATACACCACCGTTTGCGGTGGGGAGTGGCTTCATTTAAGTAGATATCTATGAAACGTTGCGGATTTATTATTATATTCTTTCTGATTTTAGTATTATGGCCTGCTTTTTATTCGTTTGGCCAGACTTATGATGAATTAGGTGGCCAGAGTAATGATTTACGGACGATAACCACTGCAGTTCCTTTCCTGATGATTGCTCCCGATGCCAGGGCCGGAGCTATGGGAGACGCAGGTGTTGCCTCCTCACCCGATGCAAATTCCATGCACTGGAACCCTGCAAAGTACGCATTTATCAAAGATCAGATGGGTTTTTCCCTTTCATTTACACCCTGGTTAAGAAATCTGGGCATTAATGATATATACCTCGGATATCTGGCAGGTTATTATAAAATAGATGATCGTCAGACTGTTGCTGCTACATTGAGGTATTTCACCCTTGGTAATATATTATTTACTGATGAAGTGGGAAATCCTATTGGTAACTATAAACCAACGGAATGGACTGTGGACGGAACTTATGCGAGAAAGTTCTCTGAACACTGGTCTGGTGGTGTTGCTGCACGCTTTATATATTCTAACCTGACACAAAGTCAATACGTTGGAGGTGCTGCAACCAGCGCTGGAACTTCTATAGCTGCAGATGTATCGGTATATTATGTGAAAGATGTCAATCTGGGCAATCTCAATAGCAGTATTTCATGGGGCCTGAATATTTCCAATATAGGTAATAAAATCTCATATAGTGAAACAAGTATCGAAAAGGATTTCATCCCGACAAATTTTCGTACAGGCATTGCCCTGTTTATGGAGTTAGATGATTACAACTCTCTTTCTTTTATGATTGATGTTAATAAATTATTGGTGCCAACTCCTCCCGTTTATGCCCGGAATGATACTTCAGGACAGTACATTCTAAATCCGGATGGCAGCTATAAAATTGCAAAAGGTATGGATCCTAATGTATCTGTTGTTCAGGGCATGATCCAGTCCTGGTACGATGCACCGGATGGCTTTTCAGAAGAAATGAGGGAATTTTGTTTTTCGATTGGAGTTGAATACTGGTATAACAAGCTATTTGCCATCCGTGGTGGTTTCTTTTATGAAGATAAATTCAAAGGGAACAGGAAATTCTTTACCGTTGGCGCGGGCCTGAAGTATAGTGTTTTTTGCCTTGATTTTGCATACCTCATTCCACTTGAGCAACAAAACCCATTGGCTAATACACTCAGATTTTCTATGCTCTTCAATTTTGAAGCATTCACTAATAAAAGTACCACTCAATAAGAATAATGAATTTTAGGATAGGTTTTGGAATTGATGTTCACCAATTAAAAGAAGGTGAAGAACTCTGGCTTGGTGGTTTAAGGATCCCTGCTGAAAAAGGTGCAGTTGGATATTCTGATGCCGATGTCCTGATCCATGCTATAATTGATGCATTATTGGGGGCTTTAAATTTAAATGACATAGGTCGCCGGTTCCCGGATACTTCCCCTGAATATAAAAATATTGACAGCAAGATCTTATTGGAAAAAACTGTAAAACTCATGGCCGGCAAGGATTATGAAATTGTCAATATTGATTCAACGGTATGCATCCAGGAACCAAAAATTTCACCATACATTGAAAGGATAAAAACAACATTAGCCACGGTAATGGATATTCCTGCGGAAAATATCAGCATCAAAGCCACAACTACTGAAAAACTTGGCTTTGAAGGAAGACAGGAAGGTGTCTCTGCCTATGCAGTGGTTTTACTCCGGAACAAAATATAAACAAGACTTCCTCATTTTTCCCAAAGGGATGTTCCGAAGGAATCACTTCGTGGCCTCTGGCATAGCCGCAACATCTCACAAACACACCAAATCAATATTAATAGAACAGATCATTAAAATTCACAAGAAATAATTTCCTGGTTGCTCTGGTCATGGCAGTATATAGCCATCTGAGGTATTCCGTTTCAATCATGCTTTCAGTCAGGTAACCCTGGTCAACAAACACTACATCCCATTGTCCCCCCTGGGCCTTGTGACATGTCAAGGCATAAGCGAATTTAACCTGTAATGCCTGGTAATATGGATTTTGTTGTAATTTCTCCATGCGTGCCCTCCTGGTGGGAATATCCTGGTAATCTTTCATGATATTTTCTGCAAGTTTCCGATGCTCTTTCATGGGTAATGAAGGAGTCTCATACATTATAGTATCCAGCATAAGCTTAACATCAATTTCCGGTTCCTCAGGAAAGTCAGTAAGACGAATGGAAACATCTGCAAAATGAAAGCCATATAATTCTTCTATATGATTGATCCGGAGAATTTCAATAATATCGCCATTGGCAATAAATCCTGCTTTAGCATCTTTGTCAAGCCAGAAATAATTGTTTCTGACAACCATCATCAGGTCGGTGGTAGATATCTCATTTTCACGGTATAGGATCCTTTTCCTGATTTCCTGGTTGAAGATATTGGCTCTTTTGTTTGACCTGCAGATCACGATTGTATTTTCTGCTCCGAACCTTGAGTATGCATCATTGAGTTGTTCCTCCAATTCATTACCTGTGATCCTGAAAGTATCACTTGAATTAATGGAGGAAAACAACGGCAGGGAATGATCTTTTTTGGTTACTTTATTCCTGATGAAAGTCGCATTCTTAAGAATACCTGAATGTTTGGCCTGGCGTACAACCTGTGTTAACTCGAAGGAATCGGCAGACAGACTGTAATTTTTTTCAAGGTGCATGGTATCAAGGGCCGGACTGATATCTAACCCAACAGGAGGCAATTGTGCTGTATCACCCATAAGTATCAAGCGGCAGTTTTCACCCTGATAAACATGGTGTATCAAATCATCCAGCAGTCTTTGGGAGGCAAAAAGGCTTCCATCAGCCGGTCTTGAACTGTCAGGGATCATAGAGGCTTCATCCACAATAAAAATCGTGTTCTTGAATAAATTTTCTTGTAAAACAAGCTTGATTTGGCCGTCACTGCTTGTTCGGAGAAAGTATAACTTTTTATGGATGGTATATGCTTTCCTTCCGCTATATTTGGAAAAGACCTTTGATGCTTTTCCTGTAGGGGCAAGAAGAACAGATTTGAAATTAAATAAGGGTAGTATGTTTACGAGCGAGCTGATGATACTGGTTTTGCCGGTTCCTGCATATCCCTTTATGATAAACAACAAATGTTTATCCGGGTTAACCAGAAAACCGGAAATGCGATGAATAAGCATTTTTTGCCCATCAGTCGAATCATATGGAAAATGTTTTAACCAGTATCTTGAAATCTTTTGCGCTTCCATGGATTAAAGAGGTTCTATATCAAATAAAGATAAAAGACAAAAGTAAAAAGATAAAAGTGAAGATATATCAAGAAAAATGGTAATTATTTAGCTATAACAGATAGTATTAATAAATAAAGCACTAAATCCTAACCTGGACAAGCCAGAACCAAACAGGATATAACAGTTTGGTTTTATCTATTAGTCAAAATGTTGATTGGTCAAATCCGAAACCCTAAATCCTAAATTCTAAATAATATCAAAATCTAAATCTTCTAAATTCAAAACATTAGCTCATTAATAAGTCAGTTGTTGGTGGTTTGGATATTTGTGCTTTATACATTTGAATTTGTTTAGGATTTAGGTTTTCGAATTTCGAATTTCAATTTTCTGCCAAAAAAAACACGAATTTTAGAATTAAGATACTAATATCTAAATGCTAAACAAATTTTAATGACAGAAACACAAAATTCGATTAGAAGGGATAACCAATACCAAAATTCCATAGGATCTTATTGAATCCTGTATTCTTGATCACCCATCGTTCATGTGAAGGCTCAGAGGGGGCCCTGAATTTTAAAGCCCCGTCGACCCTGAAAATAAAAAAATTAAAATCAAGGCGCAGGCCTAACCCGGCATCAATAGCTAGTTCACTGAGGATATTACCGGCTTTGATCTGCCCTCCCGGGAATGAAATATCTTCATGAATTAGCCAGACATTTCCTACATCAACAAACAAAGCTCCCTTGAAAAATTTATATATTGGAAATCTGTATTCAACATTTTCTTCAATCATGATATCGCCCATCATATCAAGATTATCATCGGTACCCGGATAAGCACCGGGTCCAAGAGAGCGAAACCGCCATCCACGCATTCCATTAGCCCCGCCGAGGTAAAAGCCTCTTTCGAATGGTAATGCATCCGCATTGCTATAAGGTATTCCTATTCCGAAAACAGACCTGAAAACTATTGAATTGAATTTGTTGATAATTATATAATACCTGAAATCAAAATCAGTCCTGACGTATTGAGCATACCGGATATTAAAAAGGGTAAAATGTCCGGAAGTATCTTTCGGTGCACCAACAGCATGGTCTATTAAATTCAGGATATTACCACAGGTTTCCAGGTTTCCTCTGAAGAAAATAAAATTCTTCAGCTTTCTGATATCCTGGTTGTTGAAGATAAAACTGTATTTCATCGCTGAAATCAAGTGATCAGTATATTGGTCCTTAAGCCGTGGATCATTTAATTTTTCCAGATCTTTTGCAAAGTCTTCTGTAGGAAATACCTTAACAAGGCTTATATCAATTGGCTTTATAATATGGTGTTTGGTATCGGATTCATCCCAGTCATAACCAAATGAAACATTGAAAACATTCCTTTTATAGGAAGGCCTTTTCATGGAATTAAAACCAGTATTAATAGTGGTCATTGGCATGAAATATTTGGGAAATCTTTCCTGCTTAATAGGAATAAGAAATTTCGGAAAAGTAATACTCACATCACAACCAGTCTCGTATGTGTTGAAAAACAGAAATGTTTTTTTCTGACTTTCTGCCGAACTGCTGGTTTTCTGAGCTTCGATAGAACCATTTACACTAATTCTGAGTACTTCCCCACCCCTGAAGATGTTTTTGTTCAGATATGTGACATTTAACCCTATTCCAAGGTCGCCTCCCGAGTTTGTACCTTCTGTTTCAATAGAATAGGATTGTAGTGGGGCTCTTGATAAATTCACTTGGCAGTTCAATTTCTTATTTAGGAGATCATCTGGAAGGGAATCATTTCCAACTTCAGAAAAATGGATATTGATATAATTGAAAATACTCAAATTAGCGAAACGACGATATGTTTGCTTCACATCTTTGAGACTGAAAAGTTGTTTATCTTCGATAAATATTGATTGTGTTATTGTTTTGGGTTTAACCCTGATAGTTCCGTGGTGCAGGAAATAATAATAATTGGGCGGTCTGTATTTTTTGATTTGATGAACAACCTCTGTCAATGTATCATAAGTTGTTTTTTTTGAGAGAACGGGATCAAAATCCGGATTGATAAATATTTTATTTATATAGAAACGGCTATGGTATACACTGTCAACTTGCCCGGGTTGGCCTTTGGATGGTATGGGGACATTGTTGATCTTGATGGTAATATCAAGCTGGTGTGAATTAAGGGAACTGTCTATCTTGTAAATAATGTAATTCTTGGTGAATTCATAATATCCGTGATTGTTTAGGAAACTGGTAATCCTGTCCCGCTCTTCATCCATAGTGTACACATTATAAAACATACCCTGTTTTAAAAGGGAATATGCGGTATCCGAAAAAACATAGGAAGTCAATACAGGGTCATCAATATCATAGGTCAGGTTTCTTATCTGATAAGCTTCTGAGGGGTTAACATTATAAATGACTTCCACCTTTTTTTTCTTGAAATGATTTCCTGAAGACGTAACCCTGGCATTGAAATAACCCAGGTTGTTGAGGAATAGCTCAATTTCACGTGCAGATTCTTTTCTTAACAAAGAATCGTAAATAACAGGCGGTTCACCAATAGTATTTTTTAACCAATTGTTGAACTTGGTATTTTTTCCTCTGGATCCCTTATGGTATGCCCATAACTTTATCCTGAAGAAGTTAAAAAGCCTTTTGTTGGGCCTTTGTTTTAAATAGGCTTTTAATTCCTTTGTATCAATTCTGTTTTTATCACGGTCGATCTTGATGGTATTTCTGGTCAGAAGGCATTCGTTATCTTTTAAGTGCCTGGTTGTACTGCATGATGTGATAATTATCAGCAGTGTGAAAAGAAAAAGTTGTATTGAATATTTTGATAACTTCAAGGTCAAGAATTATTCAGGTCTGTCAATACAAATTTACACTATAATTTGGTTTTCCAGTATTTAAACATGAACCATGCCAGGAAGCGAGTTATTGCGGTTTTATGCTTTCCGCTTTATTCCATTTGTTTTTCATGATCATCACACTACATTGTTTATCCGCAACGGGTATGATATTTTCCTTGATTTGGGCAACATATTCATTGACAGCCTTCATGGCACCTTCCCATTTATAATTATAATCATGCACAATGATAACACCTCCTGGTGAAAGTCTGGGATAAAAGTATTCCAGTCCGGCTTTTATGGGATTATATAAGTCGACATCGATATTGACAAAAGCATACTTTTCATTTTCCAGCCCGGAAGTTGTTTCAGGGAAATAGCCTTGATGAAAAACAAGGTTATCATTACCTCCGATGATCCGCTTTGCTTTCTCAATGCTTGTGTCAGCAAAGTTTCTTGTTGAATATGTTGCAGCCTCCCCGGTTTCCGGTGTTAAATCATAAGAGGTAAAACCGCTAAAGGTATCAAACAAATGAAAGGTTCTGGAAGGATCACAAAGATGGATGATCCTGGCCATCTCACCCTTGTAAACACCAAGCTCTGCAAAGGCTCCTTCAACACGATCTCTTTTAATTCTTTCTATCTGGAACCAGATATTATAAAACCGTATTTTATCAGGATATTTTCTTTCAAGTTTGATCAGCTTTTTTGGAACCTTGCCCTGTTTGACTTGCCTGATCCAGGTTACAGGCCGATAGCTTTTGTCATATAAGATGCTCCACAAGTTTCTGATAAGGAATACCAGGATGATCAGTATGAGAATTAGCTCGATGATTTCAATGATGGTGATCTTTGGCATTTTAAGAGGTAAATTTTTAAATAGTTTTATTGTTGATTTTTTTGACTCTGTCAGGTCTAACGACT
>JAUWGC010000042.1 GCA_030606625.1 Bacteroidales bacterium
TCATGGCTGTCTTTTACATTTATAAAAAACAATGGAATGCACAACAATCCGGCAAGGATATATATGCCAAACCGACTGAGGAATTTATTATTTAGAGAAGCGACCACTGTAAATGAAGTCATTCCCCGCCGCAAGTTGTAAATAACGATTTATCGGTGTGGCGGAAAATTTAACAATAAGTAATTAATAAATAATTTTCAATTCAGAAGTTAAAAATAATCAATTATTCAAATATTTCAAGATTCCTCTGTTCCTTGTTCATTATTCCTTGTTCATTATTCCAAGGATTGTTTCAAAAGATTTCAACAGAAAGTATTTAATAAGTTTTATACTTTTTGGACTATTAAAATCGTTGATTCATTAAATTTGCCTGAAAATAGTTGTAATGGTTGAAAAATATACAGAAGAGAACATCCGGTCGCTTGACTGGAAAGAGCATATTAGGTTGAGGCCGGGTATGTATATTGGAAAACTGGGTGATGGTGCTTCTCAGGACGACGGCATCTATGTCATGATAAAGGAAATAATCGACAATTCAATCGATGAATTTGTAATGGGTTTCGGCAAATCAATCGAAGTAATCATTGAGGATAAAACAGTTACTATCAGAGATTTTGGAAGGGGAATGCCCCTTGGGAAAGTAACAGATTGTGTTTCAAAGATCAACACAGGTGCTAAATATGATTCCAGGGTTTTCAAGAAGGCTGTGGGGTTGAACGGGGTCGGTTCTAAAGCTGTAAATGCTTTATCATCATACTTCCAGGTTCAATCGATACGGGAAGGGAAAACCAAGACAGTAGTTTATAGAAGGGGGGAACTGGAAACAAATGCACCCATATGTAAAGAAAAAGAACTGAAGCAGGGAACTATTGTCACTTTCACTCCCGACAATGAAATATTCGGAAATCTTCACTATATCAATGAATACGTCGAAAAACTTCTATGGAACTATGTGTTCCTCAATAACGGATTATCTATATATTTTAATGGTGTAAGGTTTTATGCGAAAAACGGCCTTTTGGATCTGCTAACCCATAACATCAATGGTAATGGCCATTTATTATACCCCATCATCCATATCAAGGAAAATGACTTTGAGCTTGCTTTTACGCATAGTGCCAAACAATACGTGGAGGAATATTATTCCTTTGTGAATGGCCAGCATACAACACAAGGAGGATTACATCTTACTGCATTTCGTGAAGCTATTGTCAGGACCATAAGGGAATTCTATAAAAAAGACTTTGAAACCAGTGATATAAGGTCATCAATTCTTTCAGCAATCAGCATCAAAGTACAGGAACCGGTTTTTGAATCTCAAACAAAGACAAAACTGGGATCGCAATATATTGAGCCTAACGGTATGACCATTCGCAACTATGTGAATGATATTGTTAAACGCAATCTGGACAATTACCTTCACAAAAATCCTGAAACGGCAGAAGCTTTATACCGTAAGATACTTCAATCAGAAAAAGAACGTAAAGAGTTGGCAGGAATTAAAAAACTGGCACGCGAAAGTGTAAAAAAGGCCAGCCTGCACAACAAAAAGTTAAGGGACTGCAGGGTTCATTACAACAGCAACCATGAGAAAAGGCTTGATTCCACACTTTTTATCACTGAAGGTGATTCTGCCAGCGGATCCATTACAAAATCCAGGGATGTCGCTACACAAGCTGTTTTTAGCCTGAAAGGCAAACCTCTTAATTGTTTTGGATTAAGCAAGAAGATCGTCTACCAGAACGAAGAATTTAATCTTTTACAAGCTGCCCTTAATATTGATGAGGACTTGGAAAATCTGAGATACAATAACATAGTTATCGCAACAGATGCCGATGTTGATGGTATGCATATCCGCCTTCTTCTCATGACATTCTTCCTTCAGTTCTATCCCGATCTCGTTAAAAAAGGACATTTATACATACTTCAAACTCCTTTATTCAGGGTTCGCAACAAAAAAGAAACCATTTACTGCTATTCAGGAGAAGAAAAAGATACTGCCACTAAAAAATTAGGAAACCAATCAGAAATAACACGCTTCAAAGGACTCGGCGAGATATCCCATGATGAGTTTAAGCACTTCATTGGTTCTTCAATACGCCTTGACCCGGTAATTCTGAAACGGGAATCCCCGATCAAAGAGATCCTTTCTTTCTTTATGGGTAAGAATACGCCTGACAGGCAACATTTTATAATAGACAACCTGCGGGTCGATGAGGATATTGTGAGACAGAATTAAGTAGCTTGATCAACTTGTTTGAGCTTCTTCCTTATGTATCTCTTTATATGCCTTACCCAAATGATCAATGATATCACCTGCCAACATAGCCTCAAAGCTAAGTTTACCGGCAGCATAATTACCAGCCAGACCATGCAGGTACACTCCCAAAATAGCGGCTTCCTTCGAACTGTAATTCTGGGCTATAAGCCCCAGGATAATACCAGTAAGAACATCTCCGCTTCCGGCTGTGGCCATCCCCGGATTACCTGTTGAATTAAAGTAACAACTTCCATCAGGGCAGGAAACAGAAGTATAGGCACCTTTCAAAACTACATATACATTATATTTGATTGAGAATTGACGCTGCAGTTCAACACGTTCAAAATCATCAGTTGTCTTCTCCGTAATTCTTTCGAATTCTTTCGGATGTGGTGTAAAAATACTGTTAGGTGGTACAAATGATATCCATGTTCGGTTTTCCGCAAGAATATTTATGGCATCTGCATCAAAAATAATGGGAAGGCCGGTATTTTGAATAAGCACCTTAAGGGCATTTTGAGTTTGATCATTCATGCCTATGCCTGGTCCTATAGCTATTGCATTATATGATATCAGATCCGGATGCCCTGTAAAATAATATTCATCATTGTCTATACTTACCATTGCTTCAGGTACTGTAGACTGCAAAATCTCATAACCCTTTTTAGGAATATGTGTGGTAAGCAAACCTACACCAGTCCTGAGGCAAGCCCTGGAAGCCAGTATTGCTGCTCCCATTTTCCCATATCCACCTGAAATCAGCAAAGCATGCCCATAATGGCCCTTATGTGCAAATTCCTTTCTTTTCTTTATTACTTGTGTAATATCATTTTTCTCAATGTAATAGTTTTTAGCATCAATCGAGCTGATGTATTCCTGATGTAAGCCAATAGGCAAAACCTCCCATGATCCAACATATTCTTCATTCTCTGCAAACAGGAATGAATATTTCGTGAATTGAAATGACAGTGTGAAATTTGCCTTGATAATAGCCCCACCGGAATTTTTACTGCTTTTATCACTATTAAGGCCGGATGGTATATCAACAGCAATAACTGTTGATCCTGAATTGTTGATATGCTCAATGATTCTTGCAATAAAACCTTTAATAGGTTTGGTAAGTCCTGAACCAAAAATAGCATCGATCACCAGGTCATTTATCCCTAATTCCGGCAATTCATCATTTTCCTCCAAATTGGTAACACGAATATCAGGATAGATTTCAAGTCTTTCATAATTGATCTTAAAATCTTCGGAAGTCTTTTGACTATATCTGATAACATATATTTCAACAGGAACATTATGTTTTGCCAACAACCTGCCAATAGCCAGACCATCCCCCCCATTATTGCCAAGGCCGGTAAAAATCTTTACTACCTGTCCCCTTTTGATGAATTTTAATATCCATTTAAAACAAGTCCTGGCTGCTCTTTCCATCAAATCATTTGAATCAACGGGTTCATGCTTTATTGTATATGCATCCACTTCCCTGACCTTTTCAACGGGTAAGATTTTCATAATATATTTTTTACAAAACTAAGATTAATTCGTCTTCTTTCTCCGTTTGTCATATATATTCTAACTTTGCATTACACCAGCCAGGAACGTATGACAGCAACAAATAAATTTCTTCCATTACTGGAAAAGGTTGAGATTGAGGATGCCGGATCTGAAGGAAAAGCTTTATTAAGGTTTGAAAACATGGTTGTATTTGTACCCTTCGCTGCACCGGGTGATGTCTGTGATATTCAAATTACAAGAAAAAGAAAATCTTTTTACGAAGGAAGGATCGAAAAAATTCATACTTATTCAGAAATGCGGACTGAACCAAAATGTTCACATTTTGGTTCATGCGGAGGATGTAAATGGCAGCATATAGAATATGAAAAGCAGCTTGAGTACAAACAGAAGCAAGTGAAAGACAATCTTTTGCGAATAGGTAAACTTGATCTTCCGGAAATTGAACCTATCATTCCTTCAAAAAAAACATATTATTACAGGAATAAGCTTGAATTCACATTCTCAAACAGGAAGTGGCTGACGGATCCTACAATTGACCGGTCTGATGAACAAAAGATGAAGGGGCTTGGATTTCATATGCCCGGCAAGTTCGATCGTATTATTGATATAAACAATTGTTATTTACAGGATCCTTTATCGAATTCCATCAGGCTGGCTGTCAGAGAATACGCTATTAAACAAAATCTGTCCTTTTATAATGTTAAGAAATGGTCGGGTTTTCTAAGAAACCTTATTATCAGGAATACAAGTACCGGAGAATGGATGGTGATAGTGGTTTTTAATGAGAAAAAAACAGAAAAAATAAAAAACCTGCTTCAATTCATTTATGATAAATTTCCACAGATCACATCATTAATATATGTGATCAATAACAAACGAAACCCTGATATTTCTGACCAGGAGACTAAATTATTTGCCGGCAAACCATTCATCATTGAAGAACTTGAAGATCTTAAATTCAAGATCGGCCCGAAATCATTTTTTCAAACCAATACAGGTCAAGCTTTAAGATTGTACCGGACAGCCAGGGATTTTGCAGATTTTAAAGGAAACGAGAATGTATTTGACCTGTATAGCGGTACAGGTACAATAGCCAATTTTATATCAAGGCATATTAAAAAAGCAGTTGGCATTGAATATGTTCAGGCTGCCATTGATGATGCATGGGAAAATGCAAAGATCAACAACATAACAAATGTTTCTTTCCATTCGGGAGACATATTACAGATAATGGATGAAGAGTTCATCAGGGATCATGGAAAGCCCGATGTAATTATTACGGATCCGCCGCGAACCGGAATGCATGAAAAAGTCGTCAGGAAGATCATGAATATTTCCCCTGATAAGATCATTTACATCAGTTGTAATCCTGCAACCCAGGCAAGAGACATGTCAATACTGAAAAGCAAATACCATATAGTCCGCATACAACCTATCGACATGTTCCCACAAACCCATCATGTGGAAAACGTTGTTTTAATGGTAAGGAATAAAACATAACACGGCTAAAGCTGCCATTAATTCCGGTCATACTGATCCGGTTTTATCCTGTTTTACCAGTGTTACCAATTCATCTATCTCAATATTTTCTCCCTGAACGATATGGTCAGCTTCCAAATATATCTTTTCCCTTACAGACAAAAGCCTATCGATATAATTCTCCAGCTCATTTTCATTTAATCCATTCAGGGCCGGGCGTTTTCTTCTTGATTTAAGCAATCTGTGTTTCAGGGAATTGACATGCATATTAATATAAATGGTTTTGCCATTATCATTCATCAATTGCATGTTATCATAAAAGCAGGGTGTTCCTCCACCAGTGGATATAACAACATTA
Source organism: Bacteroidales bacterium (assembly GCA_030606625.1). Lineage (GTDB taxonomy): Bacteria > Bacteroidota > Bacteroidia > Bacteroidales > B18-G4 > JAUWGC01. The sequence goes on from JAUWGC010000042.1 coordinate 5,619, forward strand.
TCATTGGATGAGACGGTTTCGACCAGCAACTGGTGTTCAATATCCCTGAATTTATCTTCACCAAACCTGTCGAAAAAGTTATAGATACTAAAATGGAATTTTTCTTCAAATGCCTGGTCAAGATCTAAATATTCACAATCCAGCATTTTGGCAAGCCGTCTGCCTAAAGTTGTCTTGCCGGCACCCATAAACCCTACGATAAACACAAGCATAATATAATAATATGATTTAATGATCAAAGATAACAGAAGCAATCCCGAATTCAGGAATGTATCAGCAAGACCCTATTTCCTTTTGATTGTCTTAAGTGCAGCATCAACAATATTGGGTGTATCAAGGCCGTATTTAATCATAAGTTCACCAGGATTTCCACTTTCACCAAACTTATCCAAAACAGCTATCATTTCAACCGGTGCCGGCAACTTTCTCACAAGGAGTTGTGCAATACTGTCGCCCAGGCCACCATTGATTTCATGTTCTTCTGCAGTCACAGCACATCCGGTTTTAAAAACTGATTTCAGGATGACTTCTTCATCAAGCGGTTTAATTGTATGAATATTTATCACTTCAGCATCGATCCCCTGTTCAGCCAACTTCATGCCTGCCTCAACAGCTTTCCAGACAAGATGTCCGGTAGCAAAGATTGACACATCACTTCCCTCTTTTAACGTTATTGCTTTACCTATTTCGAATGGCACATCATCCGGCATAAAGTTGGGCATTTTGGGTCGTCCGAAGCGAAGGTATACCGGTCCATAATATTCTGCAATAGCAAAAGTTGCAGCTTTAGTCTGATTAAAATCACATGGATTGATCACTGTCATATTCGGCAATATCTTCATCAGTCCTATATCCTCAAGAATTTGGTGTGAGGCACCATCTTCACCTAATGTAAGGCCTGCATGTGATGCACATATCTTAACATTCTTTTGTGAATAGGCAACGGATTGCCTTATCTGGTCATAAACCCTCCCCGTTGAAAAGTTTGCGAATGTTCCGGTAAATGGTATTTTACCACCAATTGTCAGGCCGGCAGCAACACTTATCATGTTAGCTTCGGCAATACCAGCCTGATAGAACCGATCCGGAAACTCCATGGCGAATTTATCCATCTTTAGTGATCCGGTAAGGTCAGCACAAAGAGCCACAACATTTTTATTTTCCCTTCCAAGCTCAAGTAATGCTTCGCCAAAACCAGAGCGGGTGTCTTTATACTCTCTAATGGAAAAAGCTTTCATTACAAGTTCCATACTAGTTATAGATTTTAACGTTTGTTGTTCTTCCAGAAGAAACCCTGAAAGATTTTTCAATTGTATAAATAGAATCATCAGAATATTTTGCACGAAATACAACCCTGTATTTCCCAGGTTGCAATATCAAAGATTCTTGTTGAGGCATGTTTTCCCTGAAATTAAAAACCCATTCTAATATATTTCCTCTTTCAACATACAAGCTCCCATATCCTTTAGTAGTTTTTTTTATGACGGCAATTCCCGGAACAGGTATTTCCACGATTGTTGTGGAACTTTGTAATATCTCAACATCATTAATATATATACGGGGAAGACAAAGCACTTCAAGATCATACAAACCTAAAATGTATTTTTCCGAAAATCCGAAATTCTGAACATTCACAGTTTCAATGTCTCCTTTCTTGCGAACAATACAAAGTAGATTTCTAAGTGAATTATCATATCCTCCTATTTTTAATTTCAGATAACCCTGGGGTGCTTCGATAGGGATGATCGTATGTTTACCCGGTAATAATCGTATGCTGTCAGCTCTTACAGGAGGTAAGGTATGTACAACTACATCATATGTGATGAGAGGATCAATAACCAGCGTATCAGGCAATCCCCTGTTATTCATGGTGTGGATAAAATTATATTTAACCAGGCCGGAATAATTATCATAAAAAGTCATGTTGACATTGGTTTCTGTCGGGTGTCCATATTTGTCAAAGAGATTAACCTGGGCCGTTGTAGAATTCAGTGCTTGCGAAATGACCACATTAAGTGCTTTGCTGAATTGCTGCTCGCTTGAAGCATCAAAATAGGATCCGACACAATCAAAAGCTTTACTAAAATTTCTTCCGATGCCAATGATAAAAGGCTTAAGAATAACACCTTGCTTTTGAAGAGCCTGTGACACTTTACATGGATCACCCCCGCATTCTTCAATCCCATCGGTAATAAGCACAATAATATTCCTGCAATTATCGCATGGAGTAAAATCCTTTCCTGCTTTTTGCAGTGAATAGGCAATAGGGGTCGTTCCTTTTGGGGTCAGGGTTTTTAATCTATGTTTTATTCTATCTTCATTATGCCTGGCAAATGGAACTTCAAGCCTGGTATCATCACAATCCTGCGGAGGATAGTGTTTCTGATGACCATAGACACGTAAGGCAAGCTCCAAATTATCTACATTCTTAAGACTGTCTAAAACATTGGATAAAAGTTTTTGGGCAATCTTGATTTTTACATCACTTTGCCATCTACCATACATACTTTGCGAGGCATCAAATACAAAAAGAATCCTGGTAATTGTCGGTGGGGGTTCTTCTTCCTGTTGAAACTGGGCATAAAGGTTTAATGAAAGCAGCAATAGTAATAATAAAGCAATATGTGCGATTTTTTTTATTATCATTAAAAAGTGAAGTATATTAATAATCTCCAATGGTTTCTTCAAGTTGTGATAAAGCAACCCGGGTTTGTTCATCATCAGGAGCAACACCATGCCATAAATGTGAACCCATCATAAAATTAACACCTTGCCCCATCTCTGTCTTCATCAGAATGACGAGCGGTTTCCTGTTACCAATTTCCTCTTTAACCGTTCCTATCGTTTCAAGAATATCCTTTATATTGTTTCCATTCATTTCAAACACTTGCCAATCGAAGGCCTCCCATTTAGCCCTGAGATCTCCCAGATTAATTACATCTTTGACCGGACCGTCAATCTGTTGACCATTATAATCGACAATTACAATTATATTATCCAGCTTTTTATCCGCTGCAAACATGGCTGCTTCCCAAATTTGTCCCTCCTGAAGTTCACCATCACCAAGCAGGCAATATACAATCGAATCATCACCATTTAACTTCTTAGCCAAAGCAACACCTATTGCAACTGAAAGACCCTGTCCCAGGGAACCGGTTGCAATTCTAATACCCGGAAGGCCCTCATTTGTTGATGGATGGCCCTGAAGCCTGGTATTGATTTTTCTAAATGTAGAAAGCTCTTTCAATTGAAAATACCCGGAACGGGCAAGAACACTGTAAAACGCCGGTGAAATATGCCCATTGGATAAGACAAAAATATCTTCATCAATGCCATCCATGCTGAAATCTCCCGGATTATGGTTTAAAATATCAAAATAGAGTGCAACTAATAAATCCGTACACCCTAAAGAGCCTCCGGGATGCCCTGACTTTGCATCATGAATCATCCTTATAATATCCCGCCTTACCTGGCTGGCAATCCTTTCCAATTCATGTACAGTATGCATTCCCATTTTTACATCAAAAGTAAATGAATTATTATAATAAAAATATAATTGTTAATAAAAATGGATATTATTTTAATTCCTCCTTTGGCTTTATAAATAGACACTTAGTGGAATCCTAAAAAAGTACTTATCACCGGAAAAGGTAATTATATAACGTTTTACCTGAGCCAACGATCAGGTTAAGCTGGCCATCATTAAATAAACTTCCGACAAGAATTTGTGTTTTGCCAATCATATCGGGAGTACTTACAAGATCACCATTGCTGTTAAATAAATAAATTTTTCTCGTTTCTTCTGACACAACACCAATAATGTTCTTTGTGGGGGATATAGGTATGATTACCGGAGATGACTGAATTTCATTAACAAATTCTTGAGTTATAATAGGTTTTCTGAACCGGTTATAAACTATCAATTTATTTTTATCCAAATAGATAAAATCCTTATGTCCGTTATTGTTAAAATCTTCATAAAGAAAATAATGATCAGGAGAATAATTGCCAAAATTGGTTTGAACGATTCGGCCGTTGCTTTTAATATAGGTTAGTTTACCGTTCTGGTCAGTGGTGATTATAACCCCCTTTTGTCTATTCGTCTTATTTGGATAGAACAGGGAGTTTTGTGCATTAATAAAGTGGTTTTTTATATCTATCCTCTGGTTTCCCTTTCTGTCAGTGATTATTACATCACCTTCTTTATCCGTAATGATGATATAATCTTTACCGAAGGATCTGACATATTGAACTGGTCTTATAACAGGGTTTTTAGCCATAGGTTTTTTCCAGCCCCGTATAGGAAAGCCTTTTATATCGAAATTATAAATCCGGTTATCATCCAGAGCTATCATAACCCGGTAATTCCGGTTGCTTTCATAGTCAAGAACCGAAAGCCCGTTTATGGCCATAGAAGGTAATTTTACAGGGTAACCTGTGACATACCTGCCAAGAACATCAATCAGATAAATGTAGTTTTTGGTATTGAACAAATATTGAATCTTACCATTTTTATAATAATCAACTGTATAAACATCACTTATAACTTCCTCACCGATAGGGATCTTCCAGACAATTTTCCCATTATGGTCGATGAGATACATTTGATGATCTTTATCAAATAACACTATCTTGAGTGTATTCGTTCTGTGATCCCTGACAAAATAAGGTTGCCCGTGAATTTCTTCATCCAAAGCAACCTTCCACAGCGACAGATCTTCCTGAATATAAAAAGGGTTATATTTCAAAAAAATATTGGTATAGTACATTCCCTGGTTTAAGCTAAACTGGATAGCCAAACCTTCGAAATTTCTAACAACTTGTTCGTTTTGATCTATCAATGAAGCAAATGGTTCGTTTAAATATGATTTAATGAGGTTTAATGCATTTCGGATATTGAAATACATAAAAATATTGGAACGGTCGGAAATATTATCTGCAAAATTTTTATAATTCTCATTCCTTATAAGTGTCTTGCCGGCGATAAATGAATTTATAAAATTTTCAAGTGAAGAAGGATGATCAGAAAAAATGTAATAATCATCAATGTTGGTAAAATAATCATGTTCCGGTAAATGGAATAAATTACCAAATAAACCGGCAATAAAACCAGTCGTCTCAATTTGCTGTATGGTATAGTCTTTATAGGTTAATTCAGTACGGTCTACCGACAAGGTATTCAGCATATGGGCAGCTTTATCCCGGTCCTTAGCATGAATAACAATAAAAGTCTGTTGCTTAAACCCATCATTTTGAAAACCGGTAATCACAAAAGATACATCACTGCCAAGCCAGGATGATATTTGTTGGACAATATCAATGTTATACTTTTTACTAATAAGTTCGATTTCCTTATCATGATCATTCAATTGACCGTTTAGGCTCAAGAAGTCCCTGTAGTTGTGAAAAAACTTCTGGAAATTCTCAAATCCAAAACTGAATAATATATTTGTGTTATAAGGTAAAATCCGTGAAACTTCAATTCTTTGAGGATCCTGTTTGTTAAAAAGGCTAAGGTACTGATGCGCGCTGTCACTGGAATTGGTATAGCCATTCAGCAGAAGTTCATCGCTTTTAATTATAAGATCAATTTCAGACCATTGTGCGAAATTAGAGATCAGGTCCAGACTTATAATGGATTCATCTGAAGCCAGTTGTTTCATCAATCTATTGAAATTGTCATGATTAATATAAATGTTTGTTTCAACCTTTTTCCCGGCGGTAATTTTAACCTGTTGAAATGCTTCGCTTGCAATAGTCAGTTTACTATCGACCTGATCTATTGCTTCTTTAACAAGATCAGTTATACAACTTCCGATAAAAATTCCATTATAGATAGTATATGTAAACAGATCCGTTGAATCCCCACTGATAATTTTAATGATCCTTGCTTTATTATACTTTGTTTTCAGTATGGAACAATGTCCTTTACAAGATCCGAATACAAAATCATGTATTCTATTTTCATTAACTGACCTGGTCATTCCTATCAGGTAAAGAAATCCTGATCGGTTATTCTGATCAAGGTGGATAGAAATATAAAACTTCTGACTTGTCAGGAGTTCTGAAACGCTTTCAAAACAAGAGGACAAAGAGTCAAGGGTATTTATTCGGCCGGAAAATTCTTTGATCTTATGGATTTGAAGGAGTTCTTTCCAGATATCATTATTTTCATTCAGTTTTTTCCAGGTCTTGACCGGATCAGGTATTTCAAAGAAAACCGCAGTACTTTCAGGGATGGCCCGGATAACAGGACAGAAAGGACTTTTAAGCTTTAAATATACAAAGAACCCTACCACAAGTATTCCTATGCTGATAACAATCAGTAAACCATATAAGAGTATTTTCTTAGATTGGCCCATGTTCAAAAACCTTTAACAATCAAAATTAATTTAAAAAACCTTGGAAAAAAAATAACACAAAATAAATAACAACCATATGTTAATTATTGGAAAAGTTTCAATTGTTCATTAATGTTAAAACTTTTACGGTGATATTGTGTTATTCCAAACCGTGCAATAGCAATTTTATGTTTACGGGTCGGGTATCCTTTATTGTTTTTCCAGTCGTACATAGGGAATTCTTCATGCAGAATACCCATATATTCATCACGATATGTTTTTGCAAGAATTGAAGCTGCCGCAATCGATAAATATTTTTGGTCACCTTTTACAATACACTGATGTTTTATAGTTGTATGATTGATGAAACGATTACCATCGACGAGCAATAACAGGGGCTCTGTCTTTAGTTGTTCAACTGCCTTATTCATTGCCAGATAAGACGCATTAAGAATATTTATCTCATCAATTCTTTCATTATCCACTTTTGCAATGGCATAAGCAAGTGCATCCTTCTCGATTTGGCTTCTTATAGCATATCTTTTGATTTCCGAAATCTTCTTTGAATCATTTATCAGCGGATTTTTATAATCTTTGGAAAAGATCACAGCAGCGGCAAAAACCGGGCCTGCAAAGCAACCTCTTCCTGCTTCGTCAATTCCTGCTTCAATTAAACACCCAGTGTAACTGCTTTTAAGCATGGATATTAAAAAAATAATTATTAAAAATGATCAATACTACAAGTACTACAAAATATATTTCAAGCCATTTACGATCCCGGCCAAAACCAATATAGGATGCCATAAATATAGTGAAAGGCATAAAAATAATTGATTCATTTATCAGAAAATGCTCACCACCATATAGCAACAATAATGATGAAATAATAATAAACCAGATCATCACAAGGATTTTTCTCCGGATGTTAATGTTTTTTTCTTTTAGTTTCATCAATATGTGGAAAATAGAAACCAGTGTAATAATGATGATCATTCCACAGGATATATATGTTAAACGATGGTAGTCCGTATAGATCGCTGAAACATTTGATAAATATGAACCATAGTCATCAAAAGTACTTGTCATGTCTATGATATAACGATAAGCAAACAGATAGATATAAGGTATCGCCATGCCAATCATGCTAATGATCCATTCCCTCCAGTTGACAATTCTGAAGATAATGAAAGTTGCCCACACCCATACAATAAGGAAGACAGCAGGAAAATAAAACAATGATGCAATTGAGAGAAAAAAGCTTGCACTCAAAACATGATTGATAATATTGGTTTCTTCATAGCATTTAAGAATGATTAACACAGATAACAGTATGAATAGATTCGCACATAATACCGGATTTAGACAGGTCAGATCCGGAGAATGACTCATCAGGATAATGAATAACATTGCAGGTATCAGTGTGTTTTTGGGAGATAGGTTATTCTCGTTCGCAATAATATTAACCAGCAATGCTTCAATGTAAAGTAAAACAAATGCCAGAAGGGTTTCCAGCAATATAATATCTCCGGTCAGATTCAGAAGAATATTATATAAAGGATATACATCTGTCTCAAAACTGCTTTCAACCGGATGCCATATTGATCCTCCCCAAAATACAAGTTCAAGAAAGAATAGTAAGATGAATTGTGGTAAATAGCTTAATCTAAAAAATTTAATAAGCATATTTATAAATTATGGATATTAATTTATTCATAAAATCCGTCAATAATTCAAAATATCATTTCCCAGGTCCTTCCGGTAATATTTCTTATCAAAATCAACCCGTAAGGCATTTTGGTATGATTGTTCAAGAGCTTTTTCCATTGTTTCCCCGAATGAGGTTATGGCAAGAACCCTGCCGCCATTGGTCAGCACAGTTTTCTTGTCATCACCATATTTTGAGCCTGCATGGAAAATGATGCTGTTTTTCACCTGGTCCAATCCGGTAATTAGCTTTCCTTTTTCATATGAACCCGGATATCCTCCCGACACCAGCATAATGGCTGCAGTATACCGGGGGTCTGTTTCGATGTTTTTATCACCAAGATTCCCATTTGCAACTCCTTCAAATAGTTCGAGCATATCTGATTTAATCCTTGGGATTACTGATTCCGCTTCCGGATCACCCATTCTGGCATTATATTCGATTAAATAAGGGTTGCCCTCAACATTCATCAACCCAAAAAATATGAACCCTTTATAAGTAATATTTTCAGTGATAAGGCCATTTATGGTTGGTTTAATGATTCGTTCTTCAACCTTGTTCATAAAATCTGTATTGGCAAATGGCACAGGTGAAATTGAGCCCATTCCACCGGTATTCAAGCCAGTATCTCCCTCGCCAATGGGTTTATAATCCTTTGCTTCCGGAAGGATCTTGTAACTCTTACCATCTGTAATGACGAATACAGAAAGTTCAATGCCTTTCAGGTGTTGTTCAATCACGACTTTTTTACTTGCATCACCGAATTTGGAAGCCATTAACATCGCCTCTAATTCATTTCCGGCTTCATCAATATTTTGAAAGATCAATACTCCTTTACCTGCTGCCAGACCATCTGCTTTCAATACATACGGTGGCTTCTGTGTTTTCAGGTACTTTAGTCCCTCTTCAAGTGTGTCTTTTGTAAATGTTTTAAAAGAAGCCGTAGGAATTTGGTATTTATACATGAATTCCTTTGCAAAGTTTTTACTGCCTTCCAGCATGGCCGCCTTGCTATCAGGTCCGATTACAGCAATATGACTTAACTCCCTGTCCTGTTGAAAATAATCATGGATACCTGCTACCAGAGGTGCTTCAGGTCCGACAACTACCATGTTAATTTCTTTTTCCAATACCAGATTTTTAATCTGATCGAAATCGTCTAAAGAGACGTCAATATTTGTTCCTGAAATGGCTGTGCCTGCATTTCCGGGGGCAATGAATAATTTTGATAATTTTTCACTTTGTGCTATTTTCCATGCCAGTGCATGTTCACGTCCGCCTGAACCAAGTATTAATACATTCATTTCTATATGCTTTTGGATGATTATTACTGATTGACTTCCAAAGTTTTTTCGATCGATTTCCAGAGATTCTCCGCTGTGTGCTGCCACTTGAACAATTCTCTTCTTATCCTTCCTTTTTCGATAAGGTCGGATCTTATTTCTTCATCAAAAGCTATCTTGCTAAGGGCTTCTGCAATAGATTTTACTGAGAACGGATCTGCCAGAAGCGCTGCATCGCCTGCAACCTCTGGCATAGAGGTAACATTTGATGTGATGACAGGTGTGTCGCAATAAAAGGCTTCAACTATTGGAATCCCAAATCCTTCAAAATATGAAGTATAGGTCAGGGCCAATGCCGACCCAACTATTTGTTGGAGCTCTTCTGTAGAAAGCCGCCCGCTGAAGATCACGTCATCCCTGAATTGCATCTGCTCATAAGCATAACGGATATCCCTGGTCCACCATTTTTTATTGCCAACAACAAGCAACTTAATTTGACTTTCTTTCGATTTCCTAAAATGATCAAAAGCCTTGAAAAGCCTTGCAATATTCTTCCTGGGATGCAAAGCTCCAACAAAAACAAAATATTGATGGCCTAAAGTATATTTTTTCCTGGTTTGCTCTTTTTTTTCTTCAGGGATTGGTTTGAAGTTTTCATTGGCACCATTATAAACAACATCAATTTTGTCTTCAGGTATGTCATACTGGTCGATTATATCCTGCTTTGAAAATTCCGAGACTGTGACAATCCTGCTGGCCTTTCTGGCATATCTCGGAAAATAATACCTGTAATATTTCCTTTCCAGATATGGCAAGTCTTCCGGATAGTGCTCAAAGTTAAGGTCATGGAATATAGCCAGTGATTTTATATCTGTAGATAATGATAAATATGCATCAGGAGATAAAAAGAGGTCGGGATTGATTTTTTTAAGTACCCGGGGTATTGTATGTTCGAACCAGATATAATAAAGAAAAGGGTGCCTGGCCTGAGGATAGGCTACAACAGGGTGAACATTCCCCGAGAAAATGAATTCATTATCATATTTCCTGTCAAATATGAAATAAAAATCATGCTCTTTATGCTGCCGGGTAATTCTTTTAAGGGTTTCATAAGCAACCCACCCAATACCTTCAAGTTTGTTTTTGATCAGCAGACGGGTATTGACAGCTATTTTCAATGGTTAAAACTTATTTGATCAGTACTTAAATGTTGGAAAATCAATATATTTTATATTTCACCTAGGGTAATTATGGTAAATTTGTACAAATTTATGATTTTTTCACCAGTCACTTTACTGATTAAGAAATTTACATTGGGAACCAAAAGGTTTGATTAGCTAAACTGTTGATATGCAAAGAAAATTTTTAACAAACCTTGTTTTATTATTATTTCTCAATTTACTTATTAAGCCCTTTTGGGTTCTTGGAATTGACAGGTCAGTCCAAAATATTGTTGGAGAAGAAACCTACGGATTTTATTTCACGATTTTCAATTTCTCTTTTCTTTTTAACATACTCCTTGACCTGGGGATAACCAATTTCAATAACCGCAACATTGCTCAACATCATCAATTACTGAATAAGCATTTTTCTGGTATACTGATCCTGAAATTGTTGCTGGCCGGATTATATACAGTAATAACATTTACCATTGCCCTGATCATCAATTACAATTCCGAACAGCTATACTTGCTGGCATGGGTATGTCTCAACCAATTCCTGTTATCATTTATCATGTACTTAAGGTCAAACATATCAGGTTTGTTAATGTTCAAAACCGACAGTTTTATATCCGTGCTTGACCGTATGTTAATGATCCTTATCTGCAGCATTATGATATGGGGGCACATAACAGAAACACCATTCAGAATAGAATGGTTTGTCTATGCCCAGACATTAGCTTATTCGCTGACCTTCCTGTTCGCATTTGTTGTGG